>JAIOJO010000270.1 GCA_019911985.1 Sulfuricellaceae bacterium
GGGGTGGGCATCTACGGCACCGGTCGACGGCACGGGTATAGCAGCTATATTCACCGGCCCTTACGGTATTACCAGCGATGGCACGAGCTTATACACGTCGGACAACTGGAACGCGAGCACTACCATCCGCAAGATTCAGTAAGCCTCTTCGCCGAGTCTTGCGGTAACGCATTTTCCAGAATGTAAAAGGGAAAAAGGGGACGAAGGGAAAAAGGAAAAGGGGACGCAACCCAATGGTACTACCTTAAGCCATATGCATGGGCTTATGCTCCTTTTTGGGCAATCAACCCTTGTTACACCCACCAAAGCCGTTGGACAGAATCGTTGCGCCAATACTGGGTTTCGGCCCTCTCCAGAACGATGCGCCGCCATTTTTAACGCAGCAACATATTGTTTTTTATGGAAAAAAATACAATTCCAAACGCTTAAGGTAGTGCCATTGGGTAGCGTCCCCTTTTAAGAGGACTACCCGGAAAATGTAGGTTGGCGTTGAGCGCAGCGAACCCCAACGTGGCATTGTCGGAAATATCCGCCGTGCCATACCCGGCGGTGGAAGTGTTGGGGTTCACGAAGTTCACCCCAACCTACCGGCCGTCCTATCCGCCCCAAGCCTTCCACAGCAGCGAGCCACCACTCAGCAGTAGCAGCGTGCCGATGATCCTCATCATCTGCCGGTTGGAGAGGCCGACGTGGACGCGGTGGCCGAGGTAGAGGCCGCTGGCCATCAGCGGCAGGGCGACGAGGAGGGCGGTGAACATGCCTTTTTGCAGCAGCAGGCCGGTGGCGATGAAGAGGGTGGCGCGCATCAGCCCCTCGATCACGAACAGGCCGGTGAAGGTGGCGCGGAGCTGGGTTTTGTCGTGCAGGCGGTGGCTGAGATAGATGATGTAGGGCGGGCCGCCGGTGCCGAACACCGCGCCCACGGAGCCGCCGCTGAGGGCGGCTGGAATCGCCCACCAGCGCGAGATCAGGCGTTCGCCGTGGATGTTGAGGACATTACGCAGGCCGAAGACGATGACGAAAATACCCAGCCCGGCGAGCAGGGGCTCGCGCGGCATGTGGATCAGCATGAATACGCCCAGCGCGACGCCGATGATGCTGAAGGGGAAGAGGTATTTCAACTCGTCCCAGCGGATGTTGCGGCGTACCGAGCGCACCAGGCTGAGCGAAGCGCTGAAGTCCAGCACCAGCACCATCGGAACGACGAAGGGCAGCGGCAGGAAGTGGGCTAGCAGCGGCACCGCTATCAGGCCGGAGCCGAAGCCGGTGATGCCGCGGATGAAATAGGCGAAGAGGACGATCAGCGCGGCAAGCGCCAGATGCTCCCCGCTCACGAACGGGTGCCGCGCTCGATGGCGATGCCGACGTGGCGCACGCCGCGGATCATGCCCAGCTTGGTGATGGCGACGCGCACCCAGGGCGAACCGAATTCGCCCAGCAGCAGTTGCGCGACGTGTTCCGCCGCCGCTTCCACCAGGTTGAAATGGTTTTCCGCCAGGGTTTGGCGCACGCGTTCCGCCACCCGGCCGTAGTCGATGGTGTCTTCCACCCGGTCGCTATGGCAGGCGTTGCTGTGCGGCAAGGCGATGTCCAGGTCGATCTGGATGGTTTGCGGCACGCGGCGCTCCCATTCGTAAATGCCGATCAGCAGTTCGACTTTGACTTCGCGTAAAAATATACAGTCCATGGCGGCGCGGTCTCCCGAATTCCCTAAAAAACGCGGGATGCCGTAAAATTGAAAGCCGCTCATTCTAAAAGAATTGCCATGACAACGATAGTTTTTGTCCTGCTCGCCTATCTGCTCGGCTCGCTTTCTTTCGCCGTGCTGGTAAGCCGCGCCTTCGGCTTGCCCGATCCCCGCTCCTTCGGCTCGAAAAATCCCGGCGCCACCAATGTGTTGCGCACCGGAAAAAAAGCGGCGGCGGCATTGACCTTGCTGGGCGATGCGGCGAAGGGCTTCATCGCGGTGTTCCTGGCGCAGCGTTTCGCCGCCGCTTACGGCGCGGGCGACGCGACTATCGCCGCTGTCGCGGTGGCGGTGTTTCTCGGCCACTTGTTTCCGCTGTTTTTCCGCTTTCAGGGCGGCAAGGGGGTTGCGACGGCGCTGGGCATTCTACTGGCGCTGAAGCTGGGACTCGGACTCGCGGTCGTGGCCACTTGGCTGCTGGCGGCCTATATGTGGCGCACTTCGTCGCTGTCGGCGCTGATCGCGGCGGGCTTCGCGCCCTTTTATGCGGGCGCGATTCTCGGCTTCAACGTGTATTTTCTGGCGGTCGCGGTCGTGTCGGCGCTGCTGTTTTACCGGCATAAAATCAATATCCAGAATCTGTTGGCGGGCAAGGAGGGACGCATCGGTTCGCCGCCCGGCGGCACTGGGGATGCTCCGCCGCAATAGGACTATCGCGCTTTGGCATTCAAGCGAACGGCAAAAACCTTTCGCCGCAAAGGGAAAGCCAAGCCCTCGAACATGAGCTTGATTGCTTTTCCTTCGGGGCCCTTGTCTCCGAGCGATGTGGTCAGGGGTTTGCGGTTAGAGCTTGTTTGAGGAATGGGTTATACGGCTTCCAGTTGATTCAATTCCCAGCGGGCGCGCACGTTGAAGCGCCGATCTTGCGTGTTTAGGTGGCGCAGGCGCTGGGCGCCGGCAAAGGCGATCATGGCGCCGTTGTCGGTGCAAAACTCCAGCTTCGGATAATACACGTCGATTCCCTGCCGCTGGGCGGCGCCGCTGAGTTGTGCGCGCAATTGTCTGTTTGCGCCCACTCCGCCTGCAACCACCAGGCGACGGTGGCCGGTTTGCTGAACGGCGGCGAGCGCCTTGACCGTCAGCACCTCCACGATGGCCTCCTGGAAGGCCCGCGCGATATCGGCACGGCTGGCCTCGTCCGGCGCGTGTTTGCGCGCCAGCGTCAGCACCGCGGTTTTCAGGCCGCTGAAGCTGAAATTGAGGTCGCCGCTGTTGATCATCGGGCGCGGCAGCTTGAAGCGGCCCGGCGTGCCTTGCTCCGCCAGCTTGGAGAGCGCCGGGCCGCCGGGGTAACCCAGGCCGAGCAGTTTGGCGGTTTTGTCGAAGGCTTCGCCGGCGGCGTCGTCCAGGGTTTCGCCGAGCAGCGCGTAGCGCCCGACGCCGCCGACTTCCATCAACTGGGTGTGGCCGCCGGATACCAGCAGCGCAATAAAGGTAAAGGCGGGCGGGTTCTCTTCCAGCAGCGGCGAGAGCAGGTGGCCTTCCAGATGATGGACGCCCAGGGTTGGGATATTGAGCGCATAAGCCAAGGCGGCGGCGACGCTGGCGCCGACCAGCAGCGCGCCGGCCAAGCCGGGGCCTTGGGTGTAGGCGATGGCGTCGACGTCGGAGAGCTCGCAAGCGGCCATTTTTACCGTCTCGCGGATCAGCGGCACGATGCGCCGGATGTGGTCGCGCGAAGCCAGTTCCGGCACTACCCCGCCGTATTCGGCGTGCATCGCCACTTGGGAATGCAGCGCATGGGCGAGCAGCCCGCGCTCGCCATGGTAGAGCGCGATTCCGGTTTCGTCGCAGGAGGTTTCGATGCCCAGTGTCAGCATGGATCGGTTTGCCAAAATCCAAGATCATAAAGGAATTTATGGTATCGGGTAAAATGACGCTAAAAAATAGCTTGGTAAATTTCCCTTGCGCTTGGTAAAATAAAAACTTTTTCCAATTCAGGATGAGATTAGATGCCTAGTGTACGCGTAAAAGAAAACGAGCCATTCGAAGTGGCTATGCGCCGTTTCAAGCGCTCTGTAGAGAAAACCGGCTTGCTGACCGAACTGCGCGCGCGCGAGTTCTACGAGAAGCCCACCGCCGAGCGCAAACGCAAGCTCGCCGCTGCCGTCAAACGCCATCACAAGCGCCTGCGCAGCCACATGTTGCCCACGCGCAAATACTAAAAAGCAGTGAGTCTCAAAGCTCGGGTAACCGAGGATATGAAGGCGGCGATGCGAGCCAAGGAAACGGCGCGCTTATCCGCTATTCGCTTGCTGCTGTCCGCGGTCAAACAGCGCGAGGTGGACGAGCGCATCGAGTTGGACGACGCCCAGGTGGTGACGGTAATCGAGAAAATGCTCAAGCAGCGCCGCGATTCCATCGGCCAGTTCGAAGCGGCGGGGCGGCAGGATTTGGCCGATGCCGAGAAGTTTGAAGTGTCCGTGCTGGAGGCGTACATGCCCCAGCAATTGGGGGACGCCGAGATCGCCGAGGCCGTGGCGGGGGCGATTGCCGCCAGCGGCGCGGCCGGCGCCAAGGACATGGGCAAGGTCATGGCCGTACTCAAGCCTCAGTTGGCGGGGCGGGCCGATATGAGCCGCGTCTCCGCAGTGGTCAAGGCCAAGCTCGAAAGCTGACTACTCGGTTCTTCCGGGCGTCGGGGTGCCGTTCCTTAGCGGGAATACGGTGAATTTGGATCGTCCGGCTACAATCGATAGATGATTCCGCAAGCCTTCGTGCAGGAACTGCTCAACCGCCTGGACATCGTCGAGGTCGTGGAGCGCTATCTTCCCTTGAAGCGGGCTGGGGCGAATTACGTAGCCTGTTGCCCCTTCCATAACGAAAAAACCCCTTCCTTCTCGGTCAGCCCGACTAAGCAGTTTTACCATTGCTTCGGCTGCGGCGCCCACGGCACGGCCATCGGCTTCGTGATGGAACACCAGGGCCTGGGTTTTGTCGAAGCGGTAGAGGATTTGGCGCGCAGTGCCGGCATGACGGTGCCGGAGGAAGAGGCCCATGCCGGGCGCAAGGCGGATGCCGGGCTGGACGGTCTGGCGGACGTCATGCAGTGCGCCACCCGGTATTACCGCGATGAGCTAAAGCGCTCCGAGTCCGCTATCGCCTACTTGAAAAGCCGCGGCTTGAGCGGCGAGATCGCCGCCCGCTTCGGCATCGGCTATGCGCCCGACGGCTGGCAAAACTTGTCCGCGGTTTTTTCCGACTATCCGACGGCGCCGGCATTGGCCAAGGCCGGTTTGGTGATCGACAGCGAAGGTGGCCGGCGCTACGACCGTTTCCGCGACCGCATCATGTTTCCCATCCTGGGTAACCGGGGGGCGGTAATCGGTTTCGGCGGGCGGGTGCTGGGCGAAGGCGAGCCCAAGTATTTGAATTCGCCGGAGACGCCGCTATTCGAAAAAGGCCGCGAAATTTACGGCTTGTTTCAGGCGCGGCAAGCGATACGCGCGGCGAAAAAGGTGCTGGTGGTCGAGGGTTACATGGATGTCGTCGCCTTGGCCCAGCACGGCATCGACTATGCCGTGGCGACGCTGGGAACGGCGACGACGCCTTATCATATTCAGCTTTTGTTGCGCCAGACCGACGACATCGTGTTTTGTTTCGACGGCGATAATGCGGGACGCAAGGCGGCGTGGCGGGCCTTGGAAAATAGCCTAGAATGGATTACGGACGGCAAGGGGGTGGGTTTCCTTTTCCTGCCGCAGGGCGAAGATCCCGACAGCTATGTGCGGCAAAACGGCCGCGAGGATTTCGAGCGTTTGCTGAGCGAAGCGCAGCCCTTGAGCCAGTTTTTAATGCGCGAATTGACCGGCCGCGTCGATATGCACAGCGAGGAAGGCCGGGCGCGTTTTTTGCAGTTGGCAAAACCCCTGGTGGAGAAGGTGTCGGCCAAGGCGCTGAGCCTCATGCTGCGTAAGCGCATCGGCGAATTGGCCGGCTTGTCGCCGGAGGAGGTCGGTTCCTTGGTGGGGGCGCGGCAAGCCGCCAAACCGGCCGTCCGCCGCGCCGTGGACAAGCGCATGCCGCAATCCGTCGGGCGTTTGCTGCTGCAGTTGGTGATGCTGCAACCGGCTTTGGCCGCGGGTTTGGATCGCGCCTTGTTGGACACGCGCCAAGCGGATATGCAGGCCTTGGCCGAGTTGCTTGATTTTGTGCAGGCGAATACGCCGGGCGACCTCAAGGCCGCGCACATCTTGCACCATTTCGAGTCTTCGCCGCTGCAGACGCTGCTGCTCGACGCAGCCAGGAACCTGGAGTGGGAGCAGTTCAGCGACGAGGAGCGCGAGCAAGAATTCGCCGCCGTGGTGGACAAACTGCGCGAGCAGGTGCGGAATCGGGAGAGCCGAACTATTTTGGCCGAGATGCAGGGCAAGGATTTTAAGTTGTGGACCCCGGAGGAGAAGCGATTGTATTTGGAGCAGTCGCGCCGGGATACGGTTTCTCCTGAAAAATGAAGCGGAAAGCATTCTAGAATTAGTGATATAATTGCCGCCTTTTGCTAGCGGCAAATTCCTTTATTG
>JAIOJO010000271.1 GCA_019911985.1 Sulfuricellaceae bacterium
ATTGGATGCCGTCCGCTCACTATAGTTCATGCGGCACGGCAGCGGCGTGCCTGGCAGCCCGCCGGATAATCCGGTCGAATCAGGCCGGCACCCAGAGCTCGAAGCGCGCGCCGCCCAGCGTTCCGCCGTTCGAAAGCTCGACCCGGCCGTGGGCCGTGCCGGTTTGGTGGGCTTGGGCGATGGCGATGGCGAAGCGCAGCCCCAAGCCCGAGCTGTGGCGGTCATGGGCGATGGAGGTCCAGTCGCGGTCGAGGGTTTCCTGGGGATAGCCCGGCCCGTCGTCTTCTACGCTCAACACCAGCATTCCGCCCTCCGCCCGCGCCGCAATGCCGATTGTCGAGCGGGCATGGCTCAGGCCGTTGTGGATGGCGTTGAACAAGGCCAGCTCGATCAGGCCGCGGTCGAAGAAGGCGAAGGGGGGAAGGTCTGCGGCCAGGGATGTGCCGATGGCGATGGGCGTTCCGGCCGCGATGCTGTTGGCTTCGGCGGCGATTTCGTCAATCAGGGCGGGCGGCGAATGGGCGTCCAGCGCCAGGGAGAAGGCGTCCGACTCCATTTTGTAGAGCAGCAGCAGTTGCTGCAAATGTTCGGACAGGCGATGGCAGGCAAAGCGGGTGCGGTGGAAGGTGGCGTTGTCCTTGAGCGCGGCGAGTTCGCTTCCCATTTGATCCATCCCCATCATGACTTGACCAAGCAAGTTCTTGATTTCGTGTATAGATGCGCCGAAAACATCGTGGGTCTGCAGGTTCATGGATAGGCTCCTTAAACAGCTTCTTTTAAGATACACCGAAACGCTTCGCCGTCTCGCGGAGAAAATTGGCCGCCGGGGCGTATTTGGGGTGGTAGGGCTCGGCTTTGTACACCCGCCCGAGAAAATCGCGGGCTTTTTGCCCGAGCTCGTCGTCCCAGCCGTTTTTGTCCAGGAACAAGGTCATCGCCCGTATCGCGTTCAGCAGCACGGTGGTGTTTTTTTCCATGCTGTCGGCGGCTTGGATGAATAAGTTCATCGCGCCTTCCACATCGCCCGCTTGCACCATCTGCACGCCCTGGTTGTTGATTTTGGCGCATTCGTCCACGGTGGCGGCGATTACCTTGACGGCTTCGGCCGCATGCGGGCCCCGGCCCATCACGATGCTCACTTGTACCTTAAGGGCGGCGGCATCGGGCTTGTTGCGCACCAGGGCACGGATGAATTCCTCCGCTTTTTTCACCTCTCCGTTCAGGTAGCAGGCGTGGGCCAGGTCCAGCGTGAGTTCGTCGGAGAGGCTGACATCGGGGTCCTGCAAGGCCGCCAGCGCGACGTTGAGTTGCGCCTTCGATTCGTCGCGCTTGCCCTCGGCGGCTTTAATCAGGCTGGAGACTATGCCGGCAACGAGTTCGCGCTCGCGGCCATTGTCGCCCCGCATGGTGCTTTGCATCATTTTGGAGTAGGTAATCGTGGCGCCCTGGATATCGCCTTTGGCAAGGTGGATGCGGATCAGGCTGGCATAATCCTCGCCGCTGAAGCTGATGTTGTTTTGATCGCAGTCGATGGCGGTGCGAAAAGCCGTTTCCGCTGTGCCCATATCGCCGTTACGGGTGGCCAATTCGCCCAGGCGGCGCTGACGGCTGACGATGCGGGGCGAGCGTTCGACTGCGTTCATCAGGGTTTTTTGCGCTTCGTCGAGCTTGCCCATGGAGCATTGGACGTTTGCCAAGAGGTCGTAGGCGCCGATGAAGTTTCGATTCGCCGCCAAGGTGTCGGCCAGTATTTGCTCGGCGGCGGCAAAATCGCTCGTCGCCATCAGGATGCGCGACAGCCCCAGGTTGGCCCAGGGAACCGCCCGTTGCGCCAGCACCTGTTCGAAGATGGCCTGGCTTTCGGCCAATCGGCCGGCTGTCATGCATAGCTCCGCTTTGAGGCGTAGCGCGTCGATGGTGTATTTGGACGTCGCCGGGTTGGCGACGATGCGCTCGCACCCGGCAATCGCCTCGTCGAAATTTTGTTGCCATATTTGAGAATAGACCGTGTCGAAAACGCTTTTTTTATCCAGCGCGCTGAGGAGCCGCAGGCGCAAGGTCTCCGCCGTGAAGGGTTTGATGAGATAATCGTCGGGAGCCAATTCGGCGGCGGCTACCACATACTCATAGACGCGTTCGGCGGTCACCATGAAAAAGACCGTGCTCAGGGGTATCCGCTGGTTGCGGCGCAAGTCTTCGAGAAATTGCTGGCCGTTGCGGGAATTGCCCAGGTTGTAGTCGCACAGAATGATGTCGTATTCGCGCGCCGATAGCCGCCGCATCGCGTCGGGCACCGAACCCGCCATATCGACCGCCGCCGTGCCGCAGTTGATCATGGTGGAACGCAGCATGCCGCGCACGTCGGCCATGTCGTCGACTATCAGCACTTTTTTGGCTTGGAGCTCGTTCATCTATCGCTTGATCTTCGCGGATGGCTGGGTTAAAAAATCGGATTATAAGCGGCTTCCCCGGTTGAAACGAGAGTTTCCGGCTGATGGCCGCATGCACGCGGATTGCGTGCTTATTTCAGGGGCGCCTAGCGCGGCGAATATAAAGCGGCGCAATCGGCCGCGATAGAGACTGTTTTTGGGGGTTAAGCTATGCAGCCGCACGACAAGGCCGCGCGTTTTTTCTTGGTGGCTCAAGTAATGGCCGCGCTGGGCGCCTTTGCCGGCGCCTTGGTGCTGCCGTATCGGTTTTCCGGGATGGCGGCCGTACATATACATTTGGCGCTGGCCTTGGGGGCTTTGCCGCTGATTTTCGGCGCCATGGGGCATTTTGTGCCGGTCTTGACGCGCAGCCGGAGCGCGCCTTTGGGCATTGTGCTGTTGATCCCTTTTGCGGCCATCGGCGGGGCGGTTGCGGTGATGCTGTTCGCCCGCGCGTCGCTGGTCCAATTGGCGTGGCCGGCCTCTGCCGTGGCCGTGGCCGCCGCGGCGCTGCTGGGCTGGGCTTTTCGCCGCGGCCGCCGTTGCCTGGGCTCTCCGCATCCCGGTTTGCAGTGGTATCTGGCGGCGCTGGTTTGCCTTGTCGCGGCTCTGCTGGCCGTGCTCGCGATGAACGTGTGGCCGGAACAGCGGCTGGCGCTGAAGCGTTTTCACCTTCACCTTAACCTGTTCGGTTTTATCGGTTTGACCGCGATCGGTACCCTACAGGTATTGCTGCCGACCGCCGCCGGACGCCTCGATCAGGGAGCCGCCCGGCGCCTGCGGCAGGATGTCTTACCTGCCGTGCTGGGCGCCGTGTTGCTGGCGCTAGGTGCCGTTTACTTGCCCGGTTTGGCCTGGGCCGGTCTTGCCTTGTGGTTGTGGGTGTCGGCGCGGGTCGCCATATCCTGGCTTACGCTCTATCGGGATGCGTTGTTTTCCTGGCATGGCGCAGCCCCTTCCCTGGCGGCCGCTTTAGCCGGCTTCGCGCTGGCGCTGCTGGCCGGGGCGGCTCACGGTGCCGGTGCCGTGCCGTCGAGCACGGCCGGACACGTATTCGTGGCGGCCTTTCTTTTGCCGCTGGTCAGCGGGGCCGTCAGCCAATTGTTGCCGCTGTGGCTGCGCCCCGGCAGCCAAAACGCGTGGCATGCGGAGGTCCGCCGGCGGCTCGGGCGCTGGGGCGGGGCGCGCGCGCTGTTGTTCCTTGCGGGCGGCGTTGGGCTGGCGCTGAACGGGCCGCTGGGTTTTGCTCCCGTGTCGGCGGCGATGTTGCTCTTTTTCTGGGGACTGGGGCGGGCCGTGACGCTGCGGAGAAGCTTCTAAGACAGAATCTTAAGATTGATATTAGTCAATTTCAAAAGTGAAAATTTGTTTTACCATGGGCTTACTTTTGTTATTGC
>JAIOJO010000272.1 GCA_019911985.1 Sulfuricellaceae bacterium
AAAGAGGCGCCTTATTGGCGCGATGTGGGAACGGTGGATGCTTTTTGGGAAGCCAATATGGAGCTGACGAAAGTTAGCCCGGATCTCAATATGTACGATAAGGATTGGCCGATTTGGACCTATCAGGAGCAGTTGCCGCCCGCCAAGTTCATTTTCGACAGCGAAGATCGCCGAGGCATGGCGGTTGATTCCATGGTCTCCGGCGGTTGCATCATCAGCGGCGCTGCGGTTCATCGCTCTTTGCTTTTTTCCAACGTAAAGGCTAATAGCTATTCTCAGGTGGAGGATTCAGTCATTCTTCCTAACGTCACCATCGGTCGTTATTGCAAACTGCGGCGAGTCGTAATTGATAAAGGCTGTGATTTACCGGAGGGCTTAATGGCCGGGTATGATCCCGTCGAGGACGCAAAACGATTTTATGTCACGGAAAAAGGGATCACATTGATCACGCCGGAGATGCTCGGCCAGCCTACCCACCAAAGCCGCTAAAATCGGCATGAGTGCCGTTCGGAAGCTCGACCTGATCCTATGCTGGCACATGCACCAGCCGGATTATCGCGATCGGTTGAGCGGCGAGTTCATTCTGCCTTGGACTTATCTCCACGCCATCAAGGACTACACCGATATGGCTTGGCATTTGGAGAATCATCCCCGTGCGCGGGCGGTGGTGAACTTCGTGCCTATCTTGCTGGATCAACTGGAAGATTATGCACAGCAATTTAGCCAAAAAAAGGTGCTCGATCCCTTGCTCAGGTTGCTGATACACCCCAATCTGGATCGTATCGAGGAAGCCGATCGGCAGCATGTTTGGGCAAGCTGCTTTCGCGGCGACCACAACAAAATGATCGAGCCTTTTCCCGCTTATAAGCGTTTGCTCGATATTTTTCTTTTTTTGAATGCGCCGGAAGAAAACTCGCTGAGCTACCTGTCCGGCCAGTATTTGGCCGATTTGCTGGTGTGGTATCACCTCGTGTGGACCGGCGAAAGCCTGCGGCGAAGCCACGACTTGCTTCCCCGCTTGATGTCCAAGGGCTGCGGCTTCGATTTTGACGACCGGCAGCAATTGTTCACCTTGATTGGCGAGCAGGTTTGCGGCGTCATCTCTCGCTATAAAAAGCTCGCAGATGAGGGGCGGATCGAGTTGTCGACGACGCCGTATCATCACCCCATCGTTCCACTTTTGCTGGATTTCCATAGTGCGCAAGACAGCCTTCCCACGATTGCCTTGCCCCATGCCCAATCTTACCCGGGCGGACGCACTCGGGCCGCTACGCACATCGATAATGCCGCCGTCAGCCACAAAAAGCTGTTCGGTTCTGCGCCGGCGGGCATGTGGCCGGCCGAAGGCGGGTTGTCTACCGAAACCTTGAAGCTATTTGCCGAACACGGTTGCCGTTGGACGGCCAGCGGCGAAGGCGTGCTCGTCAATAGCCTAGTGGCGGCCAATCGTGGTAGCGAATTGAGCAAGGACAAGGCTTACCTTTTTCGGCCCTATCGCGTGGAGGGGGCTCCTGGCATCACCTGTTTTTTCCGGCATGAGCAATTATCCGACATGATCGGATTCGAATACGCGACGTGGTACGGCAGCGATGCGGTGAACCACTTCGTTCACCAACTGGAAGCTATTTTGCGCCAAGCTCCTGAAGGAAACGATCCGGTGGTAAGCGTGATTCTCGACGGTGAAAACGCCTGGGAGTACTACCCCTACAATGGTTTTTATTTTCTCAGCGGTTTGTACGCGGCACTGCAGGACCATCCTTCCATTCGCATGACCACTTTCCGGGATTACCTGGGCAGCGACGCCCATCCATCGGCGGGAAGCATTCCCAAGCTGACGGCGGGCAGTTGGGTCTACGGTAATTTCTCCACCTGGATCGGCGATCCGGCCAAAAATCGTGCCTGGGATCTGCTGTGCGCCGCCAAGGGGGGCTTCGATCTGGTGATGGCTAGCGGGCGTCTCAGTAAGGCAGAACAAGCGGAGGCGCGCGCCCATCTGGGCAATTGCGAGGGCTCCGACTGGTTTTGGTGGTTCGGCGATTACAATCCGCATGCCAGTGTGGTGAGCTTCGACCAGCTATTTCGTAACAATCTCGCGATACTCTATCGTTTGCTCAAATTGCCTGTCCCGCTTGTGCTGAATCAGCCGATTTGCATAGGCCGCGAGGGTGAGGTAGAGGCCGGCGGGGCGATGCGCAGAGCATCTTAGCCTGTCTTTTGCCGCGATAACCATCTAGCCGCTTATTTATATCTTTAAATTAGGCCAAAATGTCACAAACCATTTCGCTTTTGTTTGGTGTTCATGCCCATCAACCCGTGGGCAACTTCAATGAGGTGCTGGAAGATGCCCATCACCGTTGTTACCGGCCCTTTATCCATACCTTGCAC
>JAIOJO010000273.1 GCA_019911985.1 Sulfuricellaceae bacterium
AATTCAGACATATCGGAAATCCCGAATTGATCCTTAATTGTTTCCAGTAAAGGGCGTTGTGGCCTATGAAATATACTTTTAACTGCGGTATTGCTGAATTGGCGTGTAGCCATGCAGTAATTCGGTGCTTTCATTATGCCATGACGGCGCACTAAACCGTCTTAGTCTGTTACTTTAAAGTCGCTCGGGCCAATTTGCAAACGTTTTTCCCTGCAATTGTCGGCGTTTAAGCGATACAGGTTCGCCGTCGGGCCGGCTATACAAATGCCTGGTCAATTAATTCTTCCAGCAGAAACTCGTAATCTTTGGCACCCTGGCTGTGGGGGGCGTGGGTGAAAACGTCGCGGCTGTAAGCAGGGCTTTCCGATAGGCTGACATTTTCGGAAATACGGCTTTCGCATAATTCGCTGCCGAATTTTTCCCGCAATTGACCGAGAATATCCCATGACATTTTCCGTCTGGAGTCGAAACGGGTGACGAGGTAGCGGCGCTCGACCCGGTTTTTGAGGACGTGTTCCAACGCCTTGAGGGTGCGTTCGAGTTGTAGGGCACCCTTCATCGAGAGATAGTCGGTGGAGATCGGTACCAGCACTTTCCCCGCTGCGAATATGGCATTGAGGGAGAGAACGCCTAGCATCGGGCAACAGTCGATGACTATGGGCATGCCTTCTTGTTCCAGCATTTCCTCCTGTATGCCGCTTTTGAGTCGGTTGACCACCTTGGGGCCCTTGCCGAACAAGGAGTCCACTTTGGAAAGCTCGAAGTGGGAGGGTATGATATGGCTGCCCGATTCGGTTTTTTGCACCAACTCCGTCAAGGATTTTTTCTCTTTGTAGAAGGCGAAGATGCTGTCATCTCCCGTGGACACTTCGGCGCGGCTGATCAGGCTTAGATGGGCTTGTGGATCGAGGTCGATTGCCAGGGGATCCATGTCTCGGCGGGCCATGGCGGCGGTAAGGTTTAAGCTGGTGGTGGTTTTGCCAACGCCACCTTTCTGGTTAAATATCGCAATGATCGTCATAACTCGGTATCCTAATTCCTTCGAGGGTTTGCCGCAAGGGACTGATTGTTTTGTCCCTGGCGTGGCGTCCCGACTTTTGGGCAACTGTAGAGTACCTGTGTTATGAGCCAGCCGGAAGGGCTTGTCGGCCAATTGAAGCCGGAGGAATTGGAGCAGGCATTTGCCCTGTTCAGCGAAGCTTCGGCCCAATTGACCGATGCCTATCATGATTTGCAGCAACAGGTAGAGCGCTTGACCGGTGAGTTGGCGGTGGCCAATGGCGAGTTGCGGCGCCAGTATCTGGAGAAAGAGGCGCTATCGCGTCGTTTGAGCCTCTTGCTTTCGGCTCTGCCGGCGGGAGTGGTGGTGCTGGATCGGGCGCAGGCTGTGGTGGAGGTGAACCCCGCCGCCGCCGCCATGCTGGCGGAGCCTCTGCTAGGCGAGCCCTGGCCGGCAGTGGCCACGCGATGTTTGCGCGAGACGGGGGCTCCTAACGAATGGGAGTTGCGGGCCGAAAGCCGGCCGGGCGAAGTGCGTTTGATGAATATCAGTAGCAGCCATTTGGACGTGGTCGGCGGACAGATTTTACTCCTCAGCGATATAACCGATGCCTACCGGATGCAGCAGGCGCTGGAGCGCCACCAGCGACTGACCGCCATGGGCGAGATGGCGGCGCGTCTTGCCCATCAATTGCGCACCCCCTTGGCCACTGCCATGCTGTATACCGCACACTTGACCAAGCCGGCGTTGTCGGAGATCGACCGGCAGCGCTTCGCCGAGAAATCCTTGGCTCGCTTGCGCCATCTGGAGCAACTGATCCGTGACATGCTGCTATTCGTTCGGGGCCAGTCGGGCGAGCAGCAGGTACTCGACGTAAGCTCTTTGGTGGCCGAATTGCGCCAAATTATCGAGCCGCAAATGGCGGCGCGAGGGATATTGTTCGATGTGCAGGATCGTAGCGAAGAGGCTGGCGTATTGGGTAACCGCAAGGACTTGATCGGTGCATTGCTCAACGTGCTGGAAAACGCCATGCAGGCTTGTCCCGAGGGAGGCGATGGCCGCATCGCGCTGGCGGTTGAGGTGGATGGCGATGGCTTGAGGCTGAGCGTAAACGACAATGGCAGCGGTATTGCCGATGAGGTTTTGGATCGTTTGTTCGAACCCTTTTTTACTACTCGAGGCGAGGGT
>JAIOJO010000274.1 GCA_019911985.1 Sulfuricellaceae bacterium
GAATATGTGGTTCGTTTTGGCGACCGATACGCCCCAGGGCATAGCCGACGCTATTTCCGCTATCGAGCGCGCAACGGGCTTGAAAGTTTACAATATGCCGAAGCAGGAAGAGTATTTCATCGGCCTGCGTTTTGAGGTTTAAGGGTTCGCTAATGAACAAATGGACCTACGTTGCAGCGTATTCGGGCTGGGGCCGCTTTGGGCGCGTGCAAGCCGTTTGTTGTGGATGATGGTACAACCTGCGTCTTGCGCTTTGGCCTGCGCCCAAAGCGGCCAAAGCGTAGGCCCATTTATTCATTAACGAGCCCTTAGCATGGACGAAACCGACCGCCGTATCGTAGTCGCCACGCAAAGCGGTTTGCCTTTAGTCGCGCGACCCTATCATGTTCTTGCCGAGCAGTTGGGCTTGACGGAGGAGGATCTGATGGCCCGCTTGCAGCGCTTGCTGGATTGCGGTGCCATCCGCCGCATCGGCGCGGTGCCTAACCACTATGCGCTGGGATATAAGGCCAACGGCATGACGGTGTGGGATGTTGACGATGAACGCCTCGGTGAACTTGGCCCGCGGGTCGGGGCTCTCGATTTTGTCAGTCATTGTTATCGCCGGCCGCGCCATTTGCCCGATTGGCGCTACAATCTGTTTGCCATGGTGCATGGGCGCGACCGCGACGAGGTATCCGCCAAAGCCGAACAAATCGCAAACTTGTTGGGCGATGCGTGCCGCAGCCACGAAATTTTGTACAGCAGCCGTATCCTGAAAAAAACAGGCTTGCGATTTTAAAGCACAACGAACTTTACCCACACAGTTCACGCCTAAAGCGTGATGAGTGAATTAGACCATGTTTCGAATTTCCCAATACCTGCATGAGTTGCAATCCCCTTCGCCGCTTGGGCCGAAGCGCCATCCGCCGGGTCCGGTGGTGATCTGGAACCTGATACGGCGTTGCAACCTGACCTGCAAGCACTGCTATTCGATATCCGCCGACAAGGATTTTCCCGGCGAATTGTCCACCGCCGAGGTATTCGCCGTGATGGACGATCTCAAGGCTTTCGGGGTTCCGGTGCTGATTCTCTCCGGCGGCGAACCCTTGCTGCGGCCGGATATTTTCGACATCGCGCGGCGCGCCAAGACCATGGATTTTTATGTCGGGCTGTCGAGCAACGGCACGCTGATCGACGAAAACAATATCGCGCAAATCGCCGCAATCGGGTTTGACTACGTGGGCGTCAGTTTGGACGGACTGCGCGACACGCATGATCGTTTTCGCCGCAAGGCAGGCGCGTTCGACGCGTCCATGCGCGGGATTCGATTGTGCAAGGCGCAGGGAATCAAAGTCGGCATCCGTTTTACCCTGACCCAGGACAATGCACAGGACTTGCCCGCTTTGCTGCAGTTGATGGAGGACGAAGAAATCGACAAGTTCTACTTGTCCCATCTCAACTACGCCGGCCGCGGCAACAAAAACCGCAAGGACGATGCGTTTCACCGCACCACGCGCGATGCGATGGATTTGCTTTTCGATACCTGCTGGCGTTATCAGCAACAAGGCAGCCACAAGGAATTCGTCACCGGCAACAATGATGCCGACGGGGTCTATTTGCTCCATTGGGTGCGGCGTCATTTCCCGGAGAAAGAGGCGCATCTGCGCGCCAAGCTGATGCAATGGGGAGGCAACTCGTCCGGTGTCAATGTGGCCAATATCGACAACCTGGGCCATGTGCATCCCGACACCATGTGGTGGAACTACAATCTGGGCGATGTACGCCAGCGCCCGTTTTCGGAGATTTGGCAGGATCTGTCCGATCCGCTGATGGCCGGCCTGAAGCAATCTCCGCGGCCGGTCAAGGGACGCTGCGGCGCTTGCGCCTACCTGGATATTTGCAACGGCAATACGCGGGTGCGGGCGTGGCAGACGAGCCAGGATTTTTGGGCGGAAGATCCGGCGTGTTATGTGGACGACGAGGAAATCGGCTTGGCCGAGGCTTCCGCAGTCAATCAGGCTGAATAAATTATGAATATAGCAACAGCCGATTCCAGACTAAGCGAAGCCGAAGAGAGCGGGGAGACGATCAAAGATAGCGCGTTCATGCGCGAAGCCCTCGCGTTGGCGCGCGAAGCATGGGCCGCAGGCGAAGTGCCGGTAGGGGCCGTCGTGGTGAAAGACGGGCTTATAGTCGGGCGCGGTTTCAATGCGCCGATTTCCGGCCACGATCCGTCCGCCCATGCGGAAATCCGGGCGCTGCGCGACGCCGCGCAGCGGCTGGGGAACTACCGCCTGGCAGGCTGTACGCTGTATGTGACTATCGAGCCGTGCGCCATGTGCGCCGGGGCGATTATGCACGCCCGCATCGCCCGGCTGGTGTACGGCGCGCCGGACGCCAAGACGGGCGCTTGCGGCAGCGTGGTGGATTTGTTTGCCGAGGCGAAATTAAACCATCATGCCACGGTGGAGTCCGGCCTTTTGGCCGGCGAATGCGGCGGATTGTTGAGCGAGTTCTTTGCGGAACGGCGCGTGCAGCAGAAGGAGCGGCGAGGTGAGGATTGAGATAAGTGTGCCGAGGCAAACGTTAGACGTGCTGGACGACGCCGGGCTCGTGCTGAGTTCCTACCTGGTATCGACGGCCGCCAACGGGCCCGGAGAGCAACGCGGCAGCTACCGGACGCCGCGCGGGCAGCATATTATCCGCGCCAAGATCGGCGCCGGGCAGCCGGAGAATGCGGTGTTTATCCGGCGTCGTCCGACGGGGGAAATTTATACGCCGGAACTCGGCGCGGCGCATCCGGGCCGCGACTGGATTCTCACCCGCATCCTCTGGTTATCGGGTTGCGAGCCGGGCTTTAACCGCCTCGGCGAGTGCGACACTATGCGCCGCTATATCTATATCCATGGCACGCCGGACTCGGTGAAGCTGGGCGTGCCGGGTTCCAAGGGCTGCGTGCGGATGCGCAACGGCGACCTGCTGGAGCTGTTCGAATGGGCTTCCGTCGGTACGCCGGTGGAAATTGTTGCTTAGAAATCCTTCGGTTCAGGCTTTATCCGGCTTCCTGTGCTTACCACTTCACCACATGCACATTGGCCAGCGTGCGGCCTAAGAAGCGCTCGCCTATGGTCTGGAAGCGCAGCGGCACGTCGGTGACGTAATAATGGTAGTCGGCGGCTCCGCGCTGGCGGTTGGCCATCCCGTTTTCCGCCAGCAGGGCGGCGGCTTGCTCTGCCATGGCTTCCGCCGAATCAACCAGCCGGATTCCCGGTCCCGCCACGTCCTGCAGCAAGGGTTTCAGCAAGGGGTAATGGGTGCAACCCAAGACCAAGGTGTCGATGTCGTGGGCCAGCACCGGGCGCAGGTATTCCTGCGCGGTGAGGCGTGTCACTTGGTGGTCTAGCCAGCCTTCCTCCACGAGCGGCACGAACAAGGGGCAAGCTTGGGAGAAGATGCGCACCTCCGGCTCGTAGTCATGGATGGCGCGAGCGTAGGCGTTGCTGTTGATGGTGGTGGGGGTGCCGATGACGCCGATGTGCTTTTTGGCGGTGACGGCGATGGCACCCAGAGCGCCGGCGTCGATGACATCCAGCACCGGCACCGGAGAGAGATCTTTAACCGTTTGCGAGGCGACGGCGGCCATGGTGTTGCAGGCGATAATCAACAGCTTGACTTGTTTTGCCAGCAAGAACTCGGCAATCTGGGTCGTGTAGTGGGAAATGGTTTCCACCGATTTGATGCCGTAAGGCACGCGCGCCGTATCGCCGAAATAAACGATGTTTTCGAAGGGCAGGCGTTCCATCAAAGCGCGCACGACGGTGAGACCGCCGACGCCGGAGTCGAATACGCCTATGGAATGGCCGGGATGTGCTTGCATAGGATCGGTGAAAATCAAAAACGGTATTTTGCGCTATTTTAGGCTAAGGAGCGAATTTGCCGCTTAGCCGATTCGAGTGCCGATTGTAATCGGATATCGCCGCAAAGCGCCGTTTTGGGCGAACAAATACGGTGGTCAGATCGCTTAATCTTTGCTATGGTAACAGCTTCATTTATTTTGCGGCGATGGAGTAAATACGGTGAAAAAATCATGGATGATTTGGGTGGCTGGACTGTTGTCATTGTTCGTGAGCATAGCCCATGCCGACGATAAAGTAATTGTGCCCGTAAAAGGCAGCTTCGATGCAGTCAAGGATAGCGTTGTGATGGCGATCACCAACCGGGGCATCGTGATCAATAATATTTCCCATGTGGGCAATATGTTGGTGCGTACCGGCAAGGACTTGGGCGATACCAAAGGGATTTATGGCACGGCTGAGGTGCTGGAGTTCTGCAGCGCCGTGGTGTCGCGCCACATGATGGAAGCGGATCATGCCAATATTATTTACTGTCCTTACACCATCGCGGTATATACGCTGCCCGGCGAACCTGGTAAAACCTATTTGTCTTACCGTAAGCCTCCGCAGGATATTGGAAGCCCCGCCACACGCAAGGCCATGGGCGAAGTGGAGAAACTTTTGCATGACATCGTAACGGAGGCGAGCCAGTCTGTTATGTAGGGGTTGTGCGTTATCGTACGCAATACCTCTGCGCACGCACAAATCCTGTTTGTTCCGCTGATTACGGAAGACCGCGAATTCAGGTAGCTATGCGGAGAATCGTCTTTTTCATGCAGAAAGTCCTTGCTCGGTAATTTCAGGCGAAAATCCATTTCCATGAGTTTTGAGCATATAGGCCAAGCTGAGACAGTATTTGCCAAGCCCGGTTTGGGAAATTATCCTGCGGTGCTCCCATCTTCCGAGGCGGTCGCCTCGCTGATAGATCAATTTCCGAAAACCCGCTACTACGGCAGCAAGCGACGCCTGTTGGGTTGGATTTATCACGCATTGAAAGGATTGCCTTTTAACACGGTGCTCGATGGTTTTGGCGGCACGGCAAGTGTGTCCCTCTTGTTCAAGATGATGGGCAAAAAGGTGACATTTCACGATGGCCTGTTTTGCAACACGATCTCAGCC
>JAIOJO010000275.1 GCA_019911985.1 Sulfuricellaceae bacterium
CGACGAAAGCGAAATGAGCGATGAGGAATGGAGGCTATCCTTCGCCCGTTGCCTGGGCGTTTACCAGGCGGGCGGCGCTTTAAAGGAACGGGACGACCACGGCAACCCGATAAAAGACCAGGATTTTCTCCTGCTGCTCAATGCCCATCACGAAGAAATTCCCTTCATCATTCCCGCTTTTTCGGACACCGTCGCTTGGCAAGTGTTGCTCGACACCTCATTTGCATCCGGCTTGGAATCCGATGGCAGCTTTGCCCCCGGAAAACGCTATCCCTTGCACGGCCGTTCCCTCGCGCTGCTGACCCGGAAAGCGCCTCAAGCGTAAAGCCATTCGCCCATCCGGCGCAGGATAGATTCTTCTCAGGCCTCGTAAAAAAGAACGTGACAACGGACAAGCACAGCCGGTGTGAAATAGCCGGGCAAATTAACCGCTGGTTGCGTAACTCATTTTTAATCACTATCGTGAGTCGATGCCCGACTTATCAATACAACCCCTAGTGGATAAGCGAAAATCATGGCAATCACCATAGGTGCCTTGGCCCAGGCGGCCGGCGTCAACGTCGAAACTATCCGCTACTATCAGCGGCGCGGCTTGCTTGCGGAGCCGGACAAACCGCTGCAGGGTTTCCGGCATTACACGCTGGAAACCGTGGAGCGCGTGCGCTTCATCAAACGCGCCCAGAAACTCGGTTTTACGCTCGAAGACGTCGCCAATTTGCTGCAACTGAACGACGGCGTGCATTGCGCCGAGGCCCGCTCGCTCGCGGCCAACAAGCTCGCCGCCATTGAAGCGAAAATCGCCGACCTTGAAGGCATGCGCCGGATGCTCGCGGGGCTGATCCAGCAGTGCCAGGATGGCAACCGGCAAGAGCACTGCCCGATCATCGCCACGTTGAGCGGCCAAGTGGATTCATGATTTCGGACGGTTCTCGCAACTTGGCGGTGAGCGTAGCGAACCCCAACCTATAAATTCCATAGTGTTTAAATCGATAAAATCATGAACACCGATCTGGACAAATTAAAAAAAATAAGCCGGGAAATCATCGACCCGGAAACCGAACTGAAAGACCTGATCCCGCAAGCGGCGGCGCTGCGGGATTTACTTGAAAGCCGGACGCATTTCCGCGTCGATCCCGCGCGCGACATAGCGGCGGGAGAGACCCGGCTCGATAGCGGCCTGGCCATTTCGCCGGCGCTTGCCGCGATGTGCCTGCGCGAGCTATTCCGCACGCCGGCATTCATCCGGGGCTTGCATCAAGCGATCAGCGATGCCCTGCGCCCCGGCCGCCCCGTCCGCGTCCTGTATGCCGGTTGCGGCCCCTATGCTTTGCTGGCTTTGCCATTGATGGCGGTGTTTTCCCAAGAACAAGTGAAATTTACCTTGCTGGAGATCAACCCGGAAAGCCTCGGCAAGGCTCTCGCGCTGATCGCTTCGTTCGGCTTCACGCCTTATCTGGACGAGGCCCTGTGCGCCGACGCCACACGCTACACCATCCCGGCGAACAAGCAAGCCGACGTCATCGTCAGCGAAACCATGGCAGTGTGCCTGCACAACGAACCGCAAGTCGCGATAGCCCGACATCTACTAGGCCAGGCGCCCGAAGCCCGGATGGTGCCCCAGTCGGTCAGCGTGGAGATGTGCATATTGGATGACACCAAGGAGCATGTCCTCATGCCCGCCGGTCATGTCGGCGCAATTCCCGAGCCGCAGCGGGATAGGATGCATCTGGGGAAAATTTTCGAACTGGACGCCGCCAACATCCGCAGTTGGAAAGGGATAGAGGGCGACCGCCTTCCCGCAGGCCGTGTGAAGATTCCATCTCCGCTGGAAAAACGGCACCGCCCCTATCTGCTGACTCAAATCGTTGTGTACGGCAACAACCGTTTGCAGGATTACGATTGCAGCCTGACCGTGCCGCAACGCTTGCCCGGAAAACCCACTTTCGCAGGCAGCGAAACTTTACAATTCCATTATAAACTGGGGTGTTACCCCAAACTGGCGTATGAGGCGATGGCTTGAGTGGGGTGCTTGCCGCTGGCGGATGGCCAAATGCAATTGGCTTAAAAGCCGTTTTTAAAAAATCAGGAGAATTCCATGTTTTCAGGCGGTCTAAAACTTCCAGCCGGTTTACATTTGCGCCCGATGAGCGCAACGGACAACGCCTTTATAGAATCCCTATACCGGAGCACCCGCGACGATTTGCGCATGCTCGACGCGGAAGAAGACTTTATCGAGGAATTCATCGATCTCCAGCGGCGTGCCCAAACAGAGGGTTATGGCGACATGTTTCCAAACGCCATGTACTTTGTCGTGGAATACCATGGCGAGCGCATCGGCCGCGTGGTGTTGGATTTCGGCCAAAACGAAATCCGGGTGATGGACATCGCGCTGATTCCCGCCGCGCGCGGCAAAGGCTACGGCGGGCAGGTTCTTCAAGCGGTGCAGGCGGTAGCCGGCAAAGTCATGACGCCGGTATCCCTCACCGTGCGTTTCGATCACCCGCGCGCCAAACAGCTTTATGCGCGCCTGGGGTTTGCCGTGGAAGAAGCGCAAATACCGTTCGAACGCATGATCTGGTACCCTTCCGCCTCCGGCATTTACAACACGGCTAAATAGGGCGGGGTAGAGAAGGCCCCTCGATATTTTCCGTTTTTACTACGTTATTCCAATTTGCAATAAAAGCGGCATTAATTTGCCCTCTCCCCCAGCCCCTCTCCCGCAAACGGGAGAGGGGTGCGCGACAGCGCGGGAGAGGGCGTTTTTCATATTTCTGAGAAATGGAATTACAACGCCGATGCCGCGCTTTGCTCCAACAATTGGTAGGGCTCGTCCAGCCAACGGGCCGCCAGTTCCAAAATTTCCATATCGGCGGCGGCGCGTTTTTCCGTGGCATCGGCTTGAAACACAGCATGGCCTTGCTTTGAATGGCGGCGGCTTACAGCCCGCAGAGGCTCCTGCTCCAGATCGCTCAAATCCACGCCGAAATGCCCGGCTATCCTAGCCTCCAGCGCTTCCGGCAATTCGGAATAGTTCAACAACAGCCCGTTGCCGTGGCGCACCATGGCCTGCCGTGCCTGTTCCAGAACGACGGATAAAATCCAGGCGCCGTGCCCCAAGGGATAGCTCCGCAATTCATCGGGCGGATGCAATCCGTGGCCGGCCATGGAATCCGGCACAAAATGCCAGCCCGGCATCCGCCGGTGCGACACCAGCACCTCCAGCGGATCGCGGTACAGGAACACCCAAGGCGTGCCGGGAAAAGCCGCCAGTAAGCGGTCGATGTGGGCCATGTGCCAACAATCGGTTTTCAGGAAAAGACGGCGGTCGCCTTCCCGGCGCGGCTGCCCCAAGGCGGCGAGCAGCGCACGCACCGTCTCCGTGCCGCCATCGTGCGGCGGCCATTGCAACAAGGTGTCCAACGGCTCCGGCTCCGACAGCATTACGCTGTCCGGCAAGGCTGCCAGCCACTGCGCCGCCAGCGTGGAGCCGCAGCGGCTCATGTGGAACACCAAGCCTTTCAGCGGTAAGCCGGGATGGCCATGCGCCCGCTCCAACAGCAAATCCAGCCCGCTGTGCCGCCGGAACAAGCGGTTAAACGGCCGGGATGCCAGCTTTTGCAGCGTGTCGTGGCAAAACGGCTCGGTGAAGCGCTCGCCGCCCATGTAACCCCATTCGACCGCAGCCCGGCCTCCACGCGCCGACAAAAACAGCGGAATCCATCCGGCGAAGCTATCCTCGACCGTCACGGCAGGCGCCTTTCAGACCAAGCCTTACGACCGGCATGCAAGGCTTGCCGCACATCCTCGTCTTCCAGCGTATAGCCCAAGGATAGAGCCAGTTGCCGCACCGCGGCGATGAAATCCCTGGCATCGGCCAAGGCGAACAAGTGCGCTTGCAGGGCGGGATCGTCGTGAACGGCGTGACGCAGGGCTTGGAAAGCAGTGGCTAGGGTATCGGTCATGCGAGGGCCTTATTCCATTTCTCAATGGAAATATGAAAAACGCCCTCTCCCGCGCTGACGCGCACCCCTCTCCGGTTTACGGGATAACCAGCGACTTGGCGGCTTTGCCGCCTAGGCGAATGGCTAGTGGTTTTATCAGAGGGGCTGGGGGAGAGGGCAAATTAATACCGTTTTTAACGCAAATTGGAATGAGAGAATCAAGCTTGCAGCAAGCCCCGCAGCCAATCGTCCAGCAAGCAATCCAGCACCATATGCACCCGTTCGCTATCGCCCCGGTTGACGAAGCTATGCGGCTTGGTGAAATCGGCGTACCAGCACTCTCCGGCCGCCCAATGCTGGCTGACGCCGTCGATACGGCACTCCACGCCGGGGTTGGTGGCTACCACCACATGGATGCGCACTTCGGCGTGATCCAAGCTCAACATGGGGTCGGAATGCTCCTTGATCTGCGCGCCCGCTCCGAGCCGCAGCAGGCGCACCGACAACAGCGGGCAGCGGAAAGCCGCCAGCACCTGCCGGAAATAATCGCAGCCGCGCAGCAGCGGCGTATCTTCCAGGTTTTTTTCGTTCGGGATCGAGAAAGTGGGGATGGGGCTGCCGGGCACGGCGCGCAGCGGCGCGACGCTCCAATCACCGTCGTAAATGCGCTGGTTGAAATGGGCCGCCCAGGCTTGCGGCGTCACGCGAACCAAATCCGCGTGCAAGCGGGCGGCGTCGAAAAGCAAAGGCAGGCGAAGAGAGGCACTATTCATATTCAAACTAAAGCGGGTGGATTCAATTGCCGTCCAGCGGGTTGAATGTTTTCAGTTCCTCAATCCAACCGAAATCCTGGATGTTAGCTATTGTCCAGCAATTCAGAAGCGAATGCTGGTTTGAGCACCCTGTCAGTTGTACTTAATCCCGGTCGAAAATCGCGTCAAATGCAGGTCGGGCCGTTTTTAATCTCTCCGGGTCCAATTCCCCGCCGCTTGCGGCGTAGAGGAATCGTAGGTTGGCGCTGAGGCCGTAGGCCGAAGCCCAACATGGGCGGCGGATGATGTTGGGCTTCACTGCGTTCTACCCTAGAAGGGCACAAGAGCGCCAACCTACCGGCAAATACCCCGCGGCAAGCCACGGGGTTCTTTAGGAGCCTCTGATTAAGTCGCACGGGGATCGCGTTGCGTCAAAAGCCGGTGGCTGCAAGGCGCGCGACGCCGGTCGTAGCGAGCCTACGATGCCAAGGAGCGCAACGCCGCAGACGCCGGCTTTTGACACAACCCTTACGGGACGGGGTTTTGCGGGCGCCGGGCGGTGTCGCTCGACGCTTGTGTGAAACGACCACACCGCGCGCCTCGCTTCGTGCCCGGCATCCCGCAAAAACCCGTCGCGACCCCGTGGGACTTAATCAGAGGCTCCTTTATATGCAGCTTGCTACAACGAGTCTGTTGCGCAGCGCTTCCTTAAGGAAGGATGGCGAGGTGGGTTGCAAAACTATCCGCAAACCGTCCGCCAGCGCTTGCATAGGCTCGAAGAGCCAACTATGGATTACCAGGGTTCAATAGAGAGCCTCTGATTAAACCGCACGGGTAGGCTAGTCGAAGCATGCTGGCTTAAGTGCGTAGTGCATTCACTACGCGTGATGGCTTTTGCCGACAGTCCAGGACGCGCCAAACCTGAATAGTTTGCCCACTCACCCGGTAGTAAATTGCGAAGGGGAATCGTTTTGAGAGCGCACGGTAATAACCGAAAAATTGCGGGTGAATGCCTGCATATAGTAAAAGAGCATCAATATCGGAAAATAGCGAATCCAGAAAGTAAGCTCCCAAGCCTTCCTGCTGCTCCTCATAAAACTGCTGCCCAAACTGAATATCGCTCATGGCGATACTCAGAATCTCGATATTCATGGGGCACTGTCGCGCAGTGTTTTCTTGGCGGAATCCCAAGAAACAAAATCAGCCTGATTTTCAGCACGGGCCCGCTCCGCTTCCAGCAGCGCTTGCGCGTGCCATTCCGGCGATGAAAGCGTTACCGAATCACGCGCCAAGTCATCCCAAAGCGCTTCCATCATGCGCAGTTTCTCCGAGTGGGTCAGTTTTTCTATGCTGAACATGTTGTGCCTCCCAATTTGGATATTCCGGATTCTAGCCTGGATGTTTCATAAATTCACGTGATGATTTCGCAGGATTTTGTTTTGTATGGAAATTTTGTGAGGGAGTGGCGTAGTTATTCATACGCCCGACTGAACAAGATTTTCATACGAAACAAAAGACCAGCAAGGGCACGTGTCAATTTATGAAACATCCGGGCTAGCAAAAGCATACAGAAGATACGCTAAATTCTAGCCGGTGTAGCTTGGGCTGACGACATACGTATGCCATCCGACATAACGATGTGCTTTCCTTGACGCACGACAGCGAAACCGCATTTCTCAAGAGCACGAACAGCATCGAGATGATTGATGCCTGGAATTTTTGGCAAAGCTACACCGTCATCTCAATTTCGCGAACCTCTTCGCCGCGAAGCTGTTCATCGACGACGGCGAGATATTCACGAAGCGCGTCCTTGATATTTTCGATGGCTTCAGCTTCGGTAGCGCCTTGTGACCAGCAGCCAGGGAGCCCTGGCACTGAAACCGAAAATCCCTCGTCTGAATGGTGAAGAGCAACGCGATAGCGCATAAAGCCTCCTGCAAAAGCATTCAGTGTAGCACGCACGCTATAGGGTCTAAATAAGCGCTGCGCATTGCACCGGACGGCATACGGCGCAAGGCCCGTTGCTTATTGCACCCGGCATGCGTTCAGCCGAAAACCGCCTGATAAAAAGCCCCGCGGCCATCGGAACTGGCAGGCGGGATAATGCGGTTCAGGTAAACGCTCTCCAGCCGCCAAGCTTCGTCGCCGTCCGCGCGCAAGGCATAACAGCCGTCGGCCAGGCAAGGCGAATCCGGGCCGCGCAACATTACATTGAAGGGCGTTCGCTTGGCGTTGAAACCGGCGGCCAGCGGGTTTTCCTTCACGCTAAAGATTTCCAGCGCCAATTCTTGCTCGGCCGCCTCCACCGTCAGCGTCTTTCCTTCGCGCACCGCAAACAGCGCGCTGCTCAGCGTATCCAACATCCGTGGGCCTCGTCTCGATTGGGAGCATGCGCGCCCTTGGGCGCGCATGCGGCGGGTTTTAGAAGCTGTTTTATTCGTGCCGTTCGGGCTGGGCCTGTCGAAGCCATTGCTAGCCTATTGATTCTCACATTAAGAGTGCATTTCGACAAGGTTCTCCTGAGCGAAGTCGAAAGGCTCAATGCGAACGGATTTAATCAGTGCTTACCTTAGGAGCCTCTGATTAAGTCGCACGGTGATCGCGTTGCGTCAAAAGCCGGAGGCTGCAAGGCGCGCGACGCCGGTCGTAGCCAGCCTACGAGGCCAAGGAGCGCAACGCCGCAGACGCCGGCTTTTGACACAACCCTTACGGGACGGGGTTTTGCGGGCGCCGGGCGGTGTCGCTCGACGCTTGTGTGGAATGACCACACCGCGCGTCTCGCTTCGTGCCCAGCATCCCGCAA
>JAIOJO010000276.1 GCA_019911985.1 Sulfuricellaceae bacterium
GAAATGAGCCGATCGGCAAGCAGCCCGGCAATGCCCGTTCCATCCACCGCCCCAATGACCCGCCGGCAGGCAAGAACACCCCGCTACGGACAGCGACATTGTTCACCGGCAGGCGCTCCAGCAGAGCACGAATCTCGTTTGCCGTATGCCAGTGGGCGCCCCGGTAGGCACCCGTTCCGCCCTGCCGCCCCTTTTGCCAATAAAGAAGGCTGGCGCGATTCAGCAGGCCAAGGGCAAAACGCCTCCTGGTCACGCGCACCATCTCGCTCAGGAAAGCCGGTTGATCTTGCGCGAAGCACAAGGCGGCCACAGAAACCGTGCGGTCGAAAGCGCGGTCGGAGAAAGGAAGCTTGCCGCCGGCACCGGCAACAAATCTTTCGCTTCCCGCCGGATGGGCGCGGGCAAAGCGCAGCCAGGCGAGATTGGGGTCGAGCCCGATCACGGCCCCTCCGTTTTCTTGAGCGAAGCGGCGCGTGAAATAAGCCGTGCCGCAACCGATATCGAGCAGGCTTTCGCCCGGCTTTGCTTGCAGCATATGCGACAACAGCCGGAATTCGGTTTCCCCGATCCATTGTCCGCGCGGAGTTCGGTACCAGGCATCGTATTCCGCAGCGTCCATCAGGCGCGCAATTGCCTCCACGCTGCGATCAATGACCGTGCCGCCCGCTCGATGTCGGCTGGCGTGGTGTACATTCCAACCGACAGGCGCACCGCGCCGGCCGCCCGTAGTGCGCTCGTTTCCATCGCCCCCAGTACGCCGCTCACGGCGTGTTCGCCGGAATGGCAGGCGGATCCGGTGGAAGCGGCCACATCCTGCGCGGCTCCTGCCAGCAGTTCGTACCCGCTGACATCGGGAAAAGAAATGTTGAGGGTGTTGGGCAGACGCGCCTCGTTGTGGCCATTGAGGACTAGGCCGGGAATCTCCGCCTGCAAGCGGGCATGCAGTTGATCGCGCAAGCCCGTCAAATGCGCCTGCAATTTTGGGAGCCGCTTGCGCGCAAGCCTTGCCGCAACGCCCAGGCCGACGATGAAGGGCACGTTCTCCGTGCCCGGGCGCAGGCCATGCTCATGGCCGGCACCCGCTTGTAGCGGGCTTAGAGGCGTGCCTGTCCGGACATAGAGCGCCCCCACGCCTTTGGGGGCATAGAATTTGTGCCCTGCCAGTGTCAGCAAGTCCGCGCCGAGCTGGTGCACGTTCAGCGGAATCTTGCCCGCCGATTGCGCCGCGTCGGTGTGCAGCAAAATACCCTTGGAGCGCGCAAGCCGGGCGATATCGGCAATAGGCTGGATCGTTCCCACTTCGTTGTTGGCGTGCATGACCGAAATCAAGGCGGTATCGGGCCGCATGGCACGCTCCACGGCGACGGGGCTGACCCGGCCATGCCGGTCGACCGGCAGCATGGTGACTTCCCAGCCTTCGTTGCGCAACTTGAGGAAGGGCTGCATCACCGACGGATGCTCGACGGCGCTGGTGATGAGATGTTTTTTGTTTCCCGCGAGCGCCCGCGCGACTCCCTGGATAGCCAGATTGTTGGCCTCGGTGGCGCAGCCGGTGAAAACGACCTCCTCCGCCCTGGCGCCGATCAGCGCGGACACCTCTCTCCTTGCCTGCTCCACCGCCTGTTTCGCCCTTTGCCCATAGACGTGCGACGAAGAAGGGTTGCCGAAGTGCTCGCGCAAATAAGGTTCGATGGCGTCCGCCACTTCCGGCGCCACCGGGGTGGTGGCGTTGTAGTCGAGGTAGACCGGCTTGGCCTCCATCATCCTATGCCCGGCCTGGGTTCAAAAGGTCAGATTCATGTCCGCCTGGATGACCACATCCTTGTAATACCTGGCCGGGTCGGCAAGCGTGACACCGTCTACAAGGTCGTTAGCGCTCATGCCGAAGAGCGGGACGTTCAGCGGGCAGGCGAGCAGGATGGCCCCTTCTGCCACGAGCGCGACGAACATGTCCTCCAGCAGCGGCAAGTCGAGCTCGTCCATGCGTTTCATCACCGCCGCGCCCTGTTCGGGCATGTCCGGCATACAGGCAAGATGGCCCACATGCTCCTTGTGTACCGCGAAAACGCCGCGGGAACCGAAGAAGACGGTGACCTTGGAGCCGTTGCGCAGCAGCGAAAGCGCGGTCATCAGGGCATTGAATACCTGGCAGAGCTCATCGTGGAAACACATAATGGATACGTTTTTGGACGGGATCATGGCAATACCTCCTTTAGTGGGTCAAAGTGTAACGGGATCGGCGGGCTCAGGATTATTTAAGGAGCCTCTGATTAAGTCGCACGGGGTCGCGACGGGTTTTTGCGGGATGCCGGGCACGAAGCGAGGCGCGCGACGCCGGTCGTAGCCAGCCTACGATGCCAAGGAGCGCAACGCCGCAGACGCCGGCTTTTGACACAACCCTTACGGGACGGGGTTTTGCGGGCGCCGGGCGATGTCGCTCGACGATTGTGTGGAATGACCACACCGCGCGCCTCGCTTCGTGCCCGGCATCCCGCAAAAACCCGTCGCGACCCCGTGCGACTTAATCAGAGGCTCCTTAAATAATCCTGAGCCCGCCGATCCCGTTACACTTTGACCCACTAAAGGAGGTATTGC
>JAIOJO010000026.1 GCA_019911985.1 Sulfuricellaceae bacterium
TATCCACTCTGGAAAATCCAGCCATCTTGCAACAACTTAAAGAAGCTGTGATATAGACTCTTGGTTAGCCCCGATAATCCGGGGTTAACGGGAAGGATTTGAACGTATTTTGTTAAAACGCTTACGATCGCTCGCGTTCCCGTCACCCGTAATTTGGCCCTGGCTGGGCCGCTTGCTGATTACCGTCGCTTTTGCGGCGGTCTTCCTTTTTGCGCTAACGGTGATGCTTGTGCGCTATTGGGTATTGCCCGAGGTGCCGCGTTACCGCCAGGATATTGCCGCTTCCTTGAGCCTGGCTACCGGTTTGCCTATCAGCATTGGACGAATCGATGCCGACTGGGCTGGATTGCACCCCCGCTTGATTTTGCAGGATGTCGTTCTTCATGATCGTCAACAGCAGCCGGTTTTGTCGCTTCACCATGTGGAAGGCGTGGTTTCCTGGTGGTCTGTGCTGGTTGCGGAACTACGTCTGCAGTCGCTGATTTTGGATGCTCCGGTTCTGGATGTACGGCGCGATAACGCCGGTTTGATTTATGTGGCCGGAATTGTTGTCAACAGGCCAGGCGGGGATAGCCGCTTCGTGTCCTGGATTCTGCAACAGAAACGCATCTCGGTGCGCAACGCGGTAATCCGCTGGCAGGACGACAAGGCAAAAGCTCTTCCGCTGGAATTGCAGCAGGTTCAATTGGCCTTGTTGAACAGCGGTTCCCGTCATCGCTTCGGTTTGCGCGCGACGCCTCCTCCAAGTCTCGCCTCTCCGCTGGATATACGCGGCGATTTGCGGGGAAGCGGTCTGCAATCGCTGGAGGGTTGGCGCGGCACCTTGTTCGCGCAAGTGAGTAAGCTGGAGTTTTCCAGCCTGCGCCCCTATCTTCCACTCCCGGCTGAAATTCGCCAAGGCAATGGCGGAGTGCGTCTATGGTTTTCGTTTGCAGGAGGACAGGCGACTGAAGCGACGGCGGATGTGCTCTTGAACAATGTTCGCTCCCGTTTGGCGAGCGACTTGCCGGAACTGGATGTGGAATCAATGTCCGGCCGTCTCGGCTGGCGTAAGCTTGGGGCGGGTTTTGAGGTTTACGGTCGGCAATTGGCTTTGGCTGTGCGCGGCGTTGTCGCCCTGCCGCCCGCTACACTGAGTATCCGTTGGCTTCCCGCCGAGGGGCGCAAAGCGGCGGAAGGCGGGATTGCCATGGATCGTACGGATGTAGGCAAAATTTTGCGCCTAAGCGACTATTTTCCTTTGTCTGCGGAGGTTCGGCAGGGTCTACTGGCGCTATCTCCCCGCGGCCGCTTCGATGAATTCGCTCTGGATTGGCAAGGTCCTTGGCAGAACCCAAGCCACTATACAATTAAAGGGCGGTTTGCCGGCCTGGAGTTTAATCCTTACGGACATTTAC
>JAIOJO010000277.1 GCA_019911985.1 Sulfuricellaceae bacterium
TCGCCAAACGCTTAGCCGCCCTAATCCCCTGCTCCCGCCGCGAGGCCGAGCACTACATCGAAGGCGGCTGGGTGCGGGTGGACGGAGAAGTAGTGGAGGAACCGCAATTCAGGGTGCTGGACCAACAAATCACGCTGGACCCCAAAGCCACTCTCAAGCCGCTGGAGCCGATCACCATTCTGCTGCACAAGCCGACCGGCTACGACGAGGCGGACGCGGCCCAATTGATTACCCCCGAGACTCGGTTTGCCGACGACCGCTCCGGCCTCCGCATGCTGAAACGGCACTTCGCCAAATTGGCCCCGACCGCGCCGCTGGCGACCGATGCCAGCGGCTTGGCGGTGTTTACCCAGGATAGCGGGATTGCACGCAAGCTGATAGACGATGCCGCCAAGGTCGAGCAGGAATATGTGGTCGAGGTGAGCGGAGAATTGGCGCCCGATGGACTCAAACGGCTTAACCACGGGCTAAGCCTTGACGGCCGGGCGCCGCCCCCGATCAAGGTGAGTTGGCAGAACGAAACCCGGCTGCGCTTCGCCCTCAAGGACGTGCGGCCCGGCCAAATCGCGCAGATGTGCCGGCAAGTCGGGCTTAGCGTGCTGGCGACGAAGCGCATCCGCATCGGGCGCGTATCCATGGCCGGCTTGCCGCTGGGGCAATGGCGCTATCTGCTCGGTTACGAGCGGTTTTAACGGCGGCTTGGGCCGCGCCGGAACGCGTTGAGCGCTACAAATTCTCTTCCAAAAACCGCTCGTAATCGTCCGCGCTGACGATATACGCGCCGTCGCAATTGAACTGCATGTGGATCGCATCCTGAATCAGGCTGATCGTGGTGTTGCGGACGTAGTAGTTGGGTATGCCGCGCAGCAGCGGCAGGTGCCGGATGGTGCGGCTGATGTCGTGGGGAGAAACGGGCTGCCAATTCTCGTAATATTGCCCGAACACGTTTTGCAGGTGGCCGGGCAAAAGGCCGAAAAAAACGTCCTGGTGGATGGCCTTATACAGCCGCCGGACGGTTTCTATCTTGTCCTCGAAACGGATCAAGGGAAAATGCCGCTCAAGATACGCGCCATCCAACAGCTTCTGCGCGGAATGGAACTCCTCGGTAAACGGGTCGAGGATAGATGAAATTCGAATTTCGCCGCTGTTGAAGCCGATAAAAACCCGGTAGGCGCTGCGATTGAGCAGCAGGTCTTCCAAGCAAACGATTAATTCCGGCAACACCGAGTCGACGACGCTTTCATGGCGATCCCGCGTCAAGGCCGATTCGCGCAGGGACGGGTCGCCCTTGATGCCGATGTGCAGGTTTCTTTCAGCCAGGCCGGTGGCATCGATCAGCTTTTCCTTCAAAACCAGCTCTTCGTTGCGGATAGAAAGGATGCCGTATATTTTCCGGGCGATGTCCTGATCCGTCTGGATCATATCCAGAAACGCCTGTTTGGCGATGCCCAGAAGCTCCGCGTCTTCCTTGGCGGACGCGGAAGCCGTCCGCTTGCCGTTGTAAAAAACCGCCATTTCGCCGAAAAACTCTCCTATGCCCAGGGTTTGGATCTCTTTTCGGGAATTGAATTTATCGATGAAAATGGAAATAAGACCGGAATCGATCAAGTAAAAATATTCGGCCGCATCCCCCTCGGAAAAAACGGACTCGCCGGCCCGGTACTTTCTTTTTACCGCCCGCGATTTTATTTTTTCAATATCGGCATGGCTCAGTTCTTGAAATATGGATTTCATACGCTTCCCTCGCCCGTCAAAGACTGCAATTGCTCGCTACTTTGCGCTAGGAACGCCTTGTGTGCCATAAGGCTTACCCCTATTTTCACTGGAATCCAGCCCCTGCCACCCCGCCAGCGCGGACGCCGCATCCGGCATCCGCTTAGCCCGCGGGCAAAGCCAGGCTGAATTCCGCGCCGCCTTCAATATTTTTGGCTCCGATGCGGCCGCCCATGCGCTCCATGATCATCTTCGACATATACAAGCCGATGCCCGAGCCTTTTTCCTTGGTAGTGAAGTAGGGGTCGAAAAGTTGGGGCAAAACCGCCTCGGCAATCCCGCCGCCGTTATCGGAAATATGGATAAAGGAAAACTCGCCCGCCCGCTCCAGCCGTATCGCGATCCGCCCTTTTTTTACCCCTCTCTCGGCCAGCACCTCCTTGGCATTGGAAAGGATATTCAGCACCACTTGGGATAACTCATTCGGGAAACCCAAAGCCTGAACGGCCTCGCCCGGCTCGAAACCGACGTCGATATCCTGCGCTTTAAAATTGGCGCCCACGATCATCAAGGCCTGGCCTATCGGCTCGCGAACCTGGAAGAGCACTTTTTCCTTATTGGGTTTGAAGAAATTGCTGAAATCGTCGATGGTCGAAGCCATTTTCATGATGAGCTTTTGGCCGAATTGCGCGAATTCCTCCATGGACTCCTGGCTCAATCGTCCCGCCTTAAACGCATACTTGATGTTGGCGTGCAGCAAGGACAAGGAATGCAGGGGCTGACGCCACTGATGGGTAATGTTGCCTATCATTTCGCCCATCGCCGCCAAGCGGGACTGGTGGATGAGCAAACGCTCGTGCCCCAGGTTTTTTTCCACTTCGTCCTTCACGCGCCGCTCCAGCGACGCGTTGAGTTCGGCCAATTCAGACGTCGCCTCGTCGATGCGCTCCTGGAGATTTTCCTGAGCGGCCTTGAGGTTGGCCGCCATGATATTCACCCCCTCCTCCAGAGCGCCGATTTCGGCCGGCGAATTCGCCGGCAAGCGCGTATCCAAGCGGCCATCGGCGAGTTTCCGCACCCCGGCCGCCAAGCGCCGGATGGGCCGTATCACATCGCGGCTCAGACGCACCGCAAGCAGCGCGCTGAGCGCCAAACCGGCCAAGGTTATCAACAGGCTGTTGACGACCAATTGCCTTTGGCGCTCGACGGTAGCCAAAGTCGAGAGTTCCACGCTGACCTGGCCCAGCGTGGCACGTTTGCCTTTTGTCCCTATGCCGTCGATGTCGAAGCCCTCCAGATCGCCTTGATAGACGGCCATGACGAACGCCAGGCGATGCCCCTTACCCTCGCTCACCCGCACCGCGTTGCCCTGTCCCGCCGCGCCAGGCACCGCCTGGGCGGGATGGCCTCCGGCCGCCTGCATCCGCCCCTGGCGGTCGAAAATCTGCACGGCCAACACATCCGGCTCGCCCATGGTAGCCTGGACCAGCGCCTGCAAGGCATCGCGGTTGCCGGAAAAGAGGCCGTATTCGCTGGCCGGCGCAAGATGCCGGGCAATCGAGATGCCGCGCTCTTGCAGCGCCGTATCCAAGGCCTTGATGCCGCCGATGATGAAACTGGCCGACAAGATAATCGCAATGGTCGCCGTCGGCACGAGCGCCAAAAACAATACCCGCGATTGGATACCCCAGCGCTTCATGCTCATGGCTCCACCTGTGGGCCGAGCTGGCCATGGAGGGCGGCTTCGTCTTCGATTTCTATCCCCAGCGAACGCGCGACCTGATAATTGACGCTGACGGAGAAATATTTCGGGAATTGCGGGGCGGGCAAGCCTCGCCCCGGGTCCTGCAGCAAGGGATAGAGTATTTCAGCCACCTGCTGGCCGATTTGGGCGGGCGTGCTATAAACGGCGGCCAGCGCGCCGGCCTTGACGTAGGACGGCGAAAATCCGATCACCGGAACGCGGTAGCGGTAAGTCGTCAGCAGGATGTCCTGCACCGTATAGCGATTGTAGATCAGGGGATCGGGGAAGGAAAAAAGCACGTCGTTGTCGTGCAGCAAACGGTTCAGCGCAGGCACGATTTCCTCCTGGCGATCTATCTTTTCGACGGCCAGCTTGAACCTTCCATCCCGCGTGGCCGTCCGGAGTTGCGCCAAGGCGGTGCCGCTCTGGGCGCTGGCCAACACGCCGAGGCGCAGGCGCCCAGGCAGCACAGCGCGGACCAATTGCAGTTGACGGGCAATCGGCTGGTCGAGGTAAACGGCGGAAAAGCGCGCGGGATCGGCGCGTCCCCGCGCCGCCGCCACGCGCTCGAAGGCGGCCTTGGGCACCAGCACGCTCAACACCGGCACGCGCGGATTGGTCGCCGCCGCCTGAGCGGCGGCCGAGCCGATAGCCACCACCACGTCGGCGTCCAAAGAAGCCGGGGCGCGCAGCTTCTCGCCAAAGGCCTCCAAACTCAACAGCGAAAACCGGGGCGCGGGCTGCGTTTTTTGCGTCAGCGCCATGCGGATTTTATCGGCCACTTCGGCGTAGGCGCCGCCTTCCTCGCTCAAGACCAGCGCCACATGACCCGCGCCCCAAGCCCAGGGCGCAGCGGCCAGCAGCCACACGCCCAACAGCAGCGCGCCCAGCTTGCCGGACGAGGCAGGCCGCTTCAGGAGAGTGGCAAACGGTCGCGCCATACAGGCCTTAGTACTCCAGCTTCAAGTTAAGCCAAGCCGTCCGGCCGGGCAATTGGTTATCGTGGCGAAACTCGAAGTACTGCGCGTCGCCCAGGTTTTGCACCATCAGCGCCAGCTCGCCTTTTCCTTCCCCGCTTCGAAACGCATAGGCGAGGCGGCCATCCCAGCGGCGCGACGAATCGATGAAATAACCCCGCCCCTGGGGAATATTGACATCGGTGTTGCTGAAGTGGGTTTCGCTGGTCTGGTAACCCACCAGGCTGGTGCTCCAGCGGCTGTCGAAGCGGTGCGACAGCATCAGGCTCTGGTTGTTGGTGGGAACCGAATTGGTATAGGGTATCCGGTCCACGTTGGGGCTGGCCACCACGCCGTGAGACAAGCCGTAGATCAAGTGGGTGCGCAGGCCGATAGCCCATTTCAATTGAGTTTCGAAGCCTTTGATGGTGGCGCTGCCGGAATTGAGATTGCCGTGGGCCAGCGCGTCGGTCCGATCCGCGATCAAGTCGGTATAGACCTCATGGAACACGCGGAAATCCACGTCCACGCCGGCCAGCTTGCCGAGGTAACCGATTTCGCGGGCATCGACGCGCTCCGGCACCTGTGCCGGCAACGACGGATAGCCGCCGTAGGTCCGGTAGTATTCCTCCACGCTTTTTTCGTATATCGACGGGGTGCGCGTGGCGAGAGAGCGGCTGACGCGCAGCGTCTGGCCCGGCAGAAAATGCCAGTTGACCGCCGCGCGCGGCGTGACGTCGGTGCCGGTATAGCTGTTGTGTTCGGCCATCGCGCCGACGTTGAACACCAGGCTGGGGCGCGCGCGCCACTCCAGGTTGCCGAACAAGCGCGACAGGCGGTAGGACCGGTCCTGGTACATTTGCGAACTGTCGAGCAGCAAGTCGCTGGGCGCGTAAACCTTGTCGTAGCGCGTGCTGCCGCCCCATACCAGCCGGGTAGAAGCGCTCGGCGAGAAAGTGTGCTGAATTTCCAGGTCGTAGCGCCGGCCGATCACATCGCCATTTCCCGCGTCTACGCCGTTTTTGGCAATGTCCACAGGGTCGGTATTGACCAAGGCCGCCTGGCTGCTTTCGACCGAATGGTAGAACTGCACCGAAAGCTCGCCACCCTGCTCCAGCGCCCGGCGCCAGTGTATTTGCTCGAAGTGGTTGTCGGCCGTCTTGTTCGGCGCGACAACGCTCTCCACTTCGCCCGCTTGGCGCGGGCCGCCGTTATAACCGAACTGCAGTTCCAGGCTATCCGCCGGATTGACCTGGTAATCGCCGCGGAAGGTCAACAGGCGGACTTTTTTGTCGTCGAATTTATTGTACTGCCATCCATACAAGTCTCTTGGCGTGCCCCGCAAATCGGGATTGTCGATCGTGGACGCCTCCCCGGGATCGTTGCGCAGGCTGGCGCTGATGCGGTAGGTGAAATCCCCATACTTGCCGCCATAGCGTGCCGTCGCCTCATCGCGCCCACTCCCGGCAGAGAGGGAGACGAATTTCCCCTGCTCCTCGGCCGAATGGCGGGTGATGATATTGATCACTCCGGTGAACGAATTGGCGCCGAAACTGGCCGCATTCGGCCCGCGTATCACCTCGATGCGGTCGATATCGTCCATCGCCACCGGAACATCGCTCCAAATCACGCCGCCGTACAAGGGAGAATAGATCGAGCGGCCGTCCACCAGCACCTGCATGCGGTGCGACATGGTTTCCGACATCAGCCCATGGTAGCTCACGATGCTGTCGGTGGAATAAAAACGCGCCGCGTGATAAGCCACGTACATCCCCGGCACCAAGCGGAACACTTCCGACAAATCCCACGCGCCCGAATCCTTGATCATCTGCCGGTCGATGACGGTCACCGCGGCCGGAGCCTCGTCGACGGGCTGTCTCAAACGGGAAACATTCAGTACCACGGGCATTTCATCCAAATAAACGCCTTCCGACCGCGGCGGCGCGCTATCGGATGCCGCCCAGCCATTGCCTACGGCGGCCAGCAATACCGACAACACACCGCTCCGGTGCAATAGCCGTCGCCGCCTCTCTCCTCTGCTGTGTTTTCTCACGCTCAAGCTCCTTGGGGGGGGTAATGGCCTGCTGAAGCAGGCTCTGAAATCGTTTTGTTTTTAATTGTTCGCTTGCAGCCGCGCCGAACCGGCTTCGCCATCGAGCTCCGGGCTTGCGCCCGGGCATCGCGTTTCCGTAAAACAACGGCAGCGCACCCGAGGCATTATACTAATTTAATTGAGGAAAGCGCCTGGGCAGAGAAAAAAACCATGCGTTTTATAGGCGACGCTGAACCCGCGCCGCAGGCGCGGAATGGACCGAATTTGAAGCTCGCGGATTCCGCCCCTGGCCGGAACCCGCGAATCGGTGGAACTTACTGGGGACTGGAGCGGGCCGGGCCTATCGGATCGGCGCCTATCGTGCCGCGCAGGCTTTGCAGGTAGTTCTCGCTGCCGACCCACGCCAATTTAGCCTTGGCCGCCTCCAGCCGCTGCCGGATTTCCAGTTTCTCCACGACATCCTGGTAACTCGGCCGGACGGCGAACGCCGCCAGATTGGCGACATGCCGTTGCCACAAGGCCACGTCCCGCGCCTGCTTGGTTTCCAGTCGCTGCTGGTACCAGTCCGAGGCCAGCAGCGCGGAGCGGGTGAAGAGGGCGCGGATGTCCGGGTGATGCGCGTCCTTGCCCTGGTAGCGGCCCTCGGCCATGATGTGCAGCAAGGCCTTCAGCGGCGGGCAGGCGTCGTCCACGCTGCCGTCTTCCAGGTAGCGGGCGGCGACCTTCTGCTGCGCTTCGACGATGTTTTCCACGCCGTCCACGAACACCGCCAAATCCTGGCTCTCCGGGCGCAGGATAGGCTCGCCGAAAACCGCGCGCGGGGTGTCGAAAATCTTGCCGACGAAGCCGTGCACGAAGCGCTCGGTGATGCGGTAGCCGAGGCGGCTGGCCTGCACCAGGCGGCCTTCATATTGGAAATCCTCGATTTTCTCCAAGCAACCGGTTTCGATCAGATAATGCGGATCGCGCGCCTGCGGCGGCAGGCGCGACCAGATTTCCGGCACCAGCAGGCTGATGTCGTGATCGACGCGGACTTTCGGCCCGATGTAGCCGGCGGCGGTGGAGTAGCCCGCGTAGCCGGTGAGGATGAAGGACACCAGCGCATTGTTGAGGTCCGGCGTGGGCCGTAGCGCATTGAACGGCCCCTTGGTGAGCGCGCCTTCGCTGCCCGCGCCGGTGGTCGAGGGCGATTTGCCGGTGAGGCTGCAGATGAAGTCCATGAACAGCTCGGGCAGTTCTTGGTAATGAATCGGGTTGTATACCGCCAGAGGACGGATACCCGGCTCCGGCGGGTTGTTGCGCCGCCCGACCAGCACCGCGTTGACCGGCTCGCACACGGCGACGCCGAGGGGCACGCGGCGGTGGAAACGGGCGCCGATTTCGGCCACATAGCGCCGCACCGGGTTGCCCAGGTCGGGGCGTAGCTGCAGGTAGCGCGGATTCTTGCTCGGCTTGCCGTCCACCAGGCGCGGGTGCGCCGACGATACCACGGTGCCGCCGGCGGCGAAGGACTCGCGCAAGATGTCGCGCATCGGCTCGGAATACTGATTGAAGCCCACCACGTCGTCGAGGATTTCCGCCAGCGCATCGCCTTCGAGCGGCTCGTAGTTGGCCAGGAAATTATCGCTCCGGGCCATGTCCTGTTCGGTTTGGCGGTCGAAGCCGCGATGCACCGCGTCGTCGGGGCGCTGGAATAGCCGGTACTCGCAATTGCGCACCAGCTTGACCGAAACGTCGGCGCTTTTCGGCGAGGTATTGGGCAAGGCCGCGGCGGGGACGACGACCGAAGCGGTAATGTCGTCCTCCATCTGAATTTTTTCCGCGGCGATGAAGTCCTGACGCATTTTGAATACGCGCCAGGCGCCGTTTTCCTCGAAACCCACGCGCAAGTACGAGCCCATCAGCTTGCGCTCGCCGAGCTTGAGCTCGTGGCCGGGCTGGCCATTGACGAAATCCACCGACAAGCGCTTGCGCCAGCCGCCGTCCCATTCCGGGCGGTACATGCGCTTGATGATGAAAGCCAGCGCCAAAATGCGATCCGGGATGCGGTCCAGCCAAGCGTTGTACGCCTCGGTGTAGGAAGGGGACGGCGTCAGCAGCTTGATCACCGAACCCAGGCTGCGCTCGGCGCTGAGCGGCGCACGGCTGGCGTCGCGATCCTCATGCTCGAAGCCGGGACGAAAACGCCCGCTGTAATCCCGTTGGAAGATGTCCTCGACCTGGTCGAAATCCGATTCCAAATCGGCGACGAACAAAGGGCCGTAGATGACGGCATCGGTCAGCGACTTGGAAATTTCCGACTTGCCGCCGCCCGAAACCGTGCACGGCTTGTGGCACAAGGTGCCTTCCGGCTCGGTTCCCACCAGGCGCCAAGACGGCGCGCCCGGATGCTTCTGCATCTCGATCTTGTAGCCGTTGGGCTGGACGTAAATTTTTTCCGGGCGCAGCTTGATGGTCTGCTCGATGCCGTCTTTGAGCCAGCTTATCGTCTGAGCCTGGACGTCCATGCGCAAATCCTGGGGCACGTAGACGACATCGGGATGCCGTTTGTCGACGGCGTAACCTTCCGCCTGCAGGTCCATCAATTCGCCGTAGCGGCGCAGCATGTCGTCGAAATCGTATGCGTCGCTGCGCGTCCGGCTGTCCGCGCCGTACTCCTCGCCGTGATTGCGCCGCCGGAAGGCCAGCGCCCCGCCCGCATGCTCCTCCTCCGCCAAGCCGAAGAGATTGGCGGCATAGCCGATCTGGGTCTTCACTTCCTTTTTGCAGTAACCGTAGTAATTATCGGCGAGCAGCGTGACGATCACGCCCCGTTCGTCGCGGGCGGTAATCTTGAACGCCGAGCCGTCGTTGTACAGCTCGCCTTCCTCGCGCCAGCACATGCCCTCCGCCCGCTGCCGCGGTGTCGCGTCGTCCCAATGGGGCAGCCCGAGGAATTTTTTGCTAAAACGCGTCAGATGGGGGGCAAGAATCACGCAGCCGCTATGGCCCGACCAGTTTTCCACATCCAGCCCGGCATCGTTCGCCGCCAGCACCGGATTGCCGCCGTTGCCGAAAATGCTCTCGACGAAATCGAGGTTGCTGACCAGCAGGCCGGGAGCGAAAAAGCGTATCTCCATGCTTTTCTCCGCCTCGATGCCGGGAATTTCCGGGCACACCGTCGGGCGCAGCAGCAAGGAAACGAACATTTTCGCCTGGTTCGCCTGATCTGCGGTAAACGGCAAGCGCAGCAAGCTTTCCGGCGGATTCAGCGCCTCGCGCAAGAGGCGGGCGAAGACGCCTTTAGGCACGGCCTTTTTGTCGCCGGGTATCGGCAACCCGCCTTCGGCCACGTGAAACGACCCCTGGGTGGTACGCCGGTCGCTCGTTGGATTGTGCAGCACGCCGTTGCGCACGCGGTAGCTGCTGAGGTATTCGCTGGAGAACCGGTTTCGCTTCACCGGCAAGGACAGTTCCCGCGCCACGCCGTGGCGGTCGAGGATCAGGGTATTCTCGGGCAGGCGCGGCACGGCGCCGTCGCAGGCATCGGCCAGATAATCGTCGAGAAAGCTCTGGATACGCTGATCGGGCGGGCACAGATAGCCGCCGAGCAAACGGGATTTTTCCCGGTAGCTGTTCAACAAATTATGCGCAACCGCCAGGAAATCGCTATCGCTGCCGGCTTCGCAAGTCGGCTGGCCAGATGAGGCGAGCTTCAAATCGATGTACAACTGCAGCCGCTCCCGCGCCTGTTGCGGATCGTCTGGAGGGTCGCCCAGCCCGAGAAGTTGATTCATATCC
>JAIOJO010000278.1 GCA_019911985.1 Sulfuricellaceae bacterium
GTGTTGACCTGCATCCGTCTGAGCTTTAAGAGCTTCTATTACGGCTGCTATAGATGGTTTCTTTGTACGCGTCATATCAAGCTAGAAGAATGTGGAGGTGACAGAAGCTTATGCGTTGCCCAACGAATAGCGTTTATCCGCCGCCCCACCCAATGATGCAATCGCCCCTCACCTATTGGCGGCGGATAAACCTTGTTGGACTGAACTGCGGGGCAGGCGGTAATTATGGGGATTGTAAGGCGGCGGGATTGGAAGTCAACCGGCTGTCATGAAGCGAGGTCGCGGGGAGAGGGGGAAATGATTGATCCGGCTGTGCTGAATGTGGCCATCCAGCGTAAACCCCCCACCCTGATGGATGCGGAGACGGCCCATCCAGCCCAAGCGGACGAGCGCGTCCCCGGTAGGCGCAAACACCCAACCGCAGACTGGCACGAAACAAAGGAGAAGAACGTCTCACGGCGGCCCCCGCAATGGCGGACTTCGCGCTGCAGGCGGGATTCCCGCCACCACCCCGAAACGCCCCTCGCGGCAATACGGACAAGCCAACCAGTCGATGCTCGCCACTCGCAACATGAACGCCTCCACCGACTCCACCACCGCCGGGTCGGGAGTCGGCGCCAGCAGCGCGGTCCGCGCGGCGGCAAGATTCGCCGCCTTGTGTGCCGGCCCCAACAAGCCGTAGTGGCGGATACGCTTGAATCCCTTGGGCAGCACATGCTGCAAAAAGCGCCCGATGAACTCGTCAGCATCCATGCGCACCACCCGCTTGCCATTGCCCGGCGAGGGCAAGCGTACCCGGAAACGCACGACATCCCCACGTGCTGAACAAGGGCGGACGCGGCGTGACCAGCCCCCTGGATACATTTTGACCGGTTCGTAGGCCTATTCGGCCGCCCGATCCGCATGCGCACCGGCTTTTGCGGAGATTCTGAGCCGCCGCTTTCCCGCCGGACAATCCCCTCGCCTTTTCGCTTCGAGCGTCGCGCCGCGCAGCCTTATGCGAAGCCCGCCCTCCGCCAAAAGAACTACTCCGCATAGCCCTCCCGGCGGCTCCGCCAGTCCCTTTGGCGGATGCCTGACACCCTCTTTTCTCATTAAAAAATCAGTAGTTGTGCATATAGCCAATGGGCTTGCGCAGAACTAATCTTGCTAACAGGGGAATTAAAACTACTCTTGCTAGCATGGGATAGAAAAAGGAGGTAGGCGAATCATGGCGACACAACAACATAAGGCTTGGTCCGTGGTGGCTGCAAGCACGATTTCGTTCACCGTCTGCTTCATGATTTGGATGATGTTCGCGGTGATCGGCATTCCCATCAAGAAACACCTCGGCCTCAACGAGACCGAGTTCGGCCTGCTGGTGGCCATGCCGGTGCTCACCGGTTCGCTGATCCGCTTGCCCCTGGGGATGTGGACCGACAAGTTCGGCGGGCGCCTGGTGTTTTTCCTCCTGATGCTGTCCACCGTTTTCCCGATCTGGATGATCTCGCAAGCCACCGCGTATTGGCAATTCCTGGTGACCGGCTTGTTCGTCGGGGTGGCCGGCGGCTCGTTCACGGTCGGCATCGCCTACTGCGCGCGCTGGTTTCCCAAGCAGAAGCAAGGCTTCGCGATGGGCATCTTCGGCGCCGGCAACACCGGCGCGGCGCTGACCAAGCTGATCGCGCCTTCCATCGTGGTGGCGTTCGGCTGGGCGATGGTGCCGAAGGTGTATGCGGTGCTGATGCTGGTGACCGCGCTGCTGTTCTGGCTCTTCACCTATTCCGATCCGAGCCACAAGGTGGGCGGCACGGTCACGGTGCGCGAGCAGCTCGCGGCGCTGAAGGACCCCAAGGTGTGGCGCTACAGCCAATACTATTCCATCGTTTTCGGCGGCTATGTGGCCTTGGCGCTGTGGATGACCAAGTACTACGTCACCGCGTACGGCTTCGACCTCAAGACGGCGGCTTTCCTGGCAGCGGCGTTCAGCATACCGGGCGGGCTGCTGCGCGCCATCGGCGGCTATTTCTCGGACAAGTACGGCGCCCATTCCATCACCTGGTGGGTGCTGTGGATTTCGCTGGTGTGCCTGTTCTTTCTTTCCTACCCCCAGACCGATTTCACCATCCAGACGGTGAAGGGGCCGGAAACCTTCCATATCGGGCTCAACCCTTGGGTGTTCACCGTGGTGATGTTCACCATGGGCATCGCTTTCGCGATAGGCAAGGCCTCGGTTTTCAAATACATCTCCGACGACTACCCGCACAACATCGGGGTGATTTCCGGCGTGGTCGGCCTGGCCGGCGGCATGGGCGGCTTCCTGATGCCGATCATGTTCGGCGCGCTGCTGGACCTGACCGGCATCCCCTCGTCCGCCTTCATGCTGATGTTCGGCGTGGTGTGGGTTTCTTTGATGTGGATGTATTTCACCGAAGTGCGTCCGCTCGACAAGCTGCGCAAGAACAATGCCGGTTCCGCGGACACCTTGGAATAACCCTGAATTACTGCAAAGACGGCACGACAACCTTATAGGAGGGATTGAAAAATGTCTGAAATCAAAGAGTGGAACGTGGAAGACCCGGCGTTCTGGGAATCGACGGGCAAGCGCATTGCCAACCGGAATCTGTGGATATCGATTCCGAACCTGCTGGTGGGCTTCGCGGTCTGGGCGATGTGGGGCATCATCACGGTGCAGATGCTCAACCTCGGCTTCCCCTTCAAGCCGGCGGAGCTGTTCACGCTCACCGCGATAGCCGGGCTGATGGGCGCGACGCTGCGCATTCCCGCGTCGTTTTTCATCCGCATCTGCGGCGGACGCAATACCATCTTTCTGACCACCGCCTTGCTGATCGTTCCGGCCATCGGGGCGGGCATCGCGCTGCAGGATAAAACCACGCCCTTGTGGGTGTTCCAGTTATGGGCCTTCCTGTCCGGCATCGGCGGCGGCAATTTCGCCTGCTCGATGTCGAACATCAGCGGCTTCTTTCCCAAGCGCCTGCAAGGCACCGCCCTCGGCCTCAATGCGGGTCTGGGCAATTTCGGCGTCACCACGATGCAAATCCTCATCCCGCTGATGATGACCGCCGGCGTGTTCGGCGCGCTGGGCGGCGAGCCGATGACGCTGATCAAGGACAGCGGCTGGATACTCGGAAAGATTAAGGCGGGCACGCCCACCTTCATCCAGAATGCCGGCTTCATCTGGGCGGCGATCCTGGTTCCGCTGGTGGCGGCCGCCTGGTTCGGCATGAGCAACTTGAAGCCGCTGTCGCCGAATATCGGCGGCGCGCTGGCGGCTTTCGCCAAAATCATCTACCTGTGGGGGCTGACCGCCGTCGTCGGCGGCGTCGGCCTGTATTTGTACCTGCCCGCGCCGACCGGCCTGGGCCTGCTGAACATGTGGGTGGCGCTGCCGCTGATCATGGTCGCGACGCTGTTCACCATGAAGCTCGCCGCCTTCGGCGAGATGAAGGTGAACATCGACAAGCAGTTCTCCATTTTCAGCAACAAGCACACCTGGTCGATGACCGTGCTCTACGTGCTGACTTTCGGCTCCTTCATCGGCTTCTCGATGGCCTTGCCTCTCGCCATCACGGTGCTGTTCGGCTTCCAGCACGTGCCCGACCCGGTAACCGGCCTGATGACCCATACCACCAAGAACCCGAACGCGATCTCGGCGCTCACCTACGCCTGGATCGGCCCGTTCGTCGGCGCGCTGATCCGCCCGGTGGGCGGCTGGATTGCCGACAAGGTGGGCGGTTCCATCGTCACCCAGTTGATTTCCGTCGTCATGGTGGTGGCGTCCGCGGCAACCGGCTACGTGATGTTCCTGGCCTACAACTCCGCCACGCCTGAACAGTATTTCGTGGTCTTCATGCTGCTGTTCGTGGTGCTGTTCGCCGCCACCGGTCTCGGCAACGGCTCGACCTTCCGCACCGTGGGCGTGATTTTCGACCGCCAGCAGGCCGGCCCGGTGCTGGGCTGGACGTCCGCCGTGGCCGCTTACGGCGCCTTCATTGCCCCGGTGGTGATCGGCGCTCAAGTCAAGGCCGGCACGCCGCAAAACTCGATGTACGGCTTCGCGATTTTCTATGCGCTGTGCCTGATCCTGAACTGGTGGTTCTACCTGCGTTCAGGTTCGGAAATCAAAAACCCGTAGATGGGCGATGAGCCTGTAGGAATAGGTGCTACCCATTCCTCGTCACTCATGACCCATTACTCAAAATGTAGGAGCGAACAATGAGCCACTTTTTAGATCGACTGAAGTTTTTCGAGAAAATCCAAGGAACGTTTTCCGGCAGCCACGGCATCGTCACCAACGAGGATCGCGGCTGGGAAGACGCCTACCGCCACCGCTGGCAGCACGACAAGGTGGTGCGTTCCACCCACGGCGTGAACTGCACCGGCGGCTGCTCCTGGAAGATTTTCGTGAAGAACGGCCTGGTGTCCTTCGAGATGCAGCAGACCGACTACCCCCGCACCCGCGAGGACATGCCCAACCACGAGCCGCGCGGCTGCCAGCGCGGGGCGAGTTTTTCCTGGTATCTCTACAGCCCGCACCGGATCAAGCATCCGCTGATCCGCGGCCGCCTGCTCGACCTCTACCGCGCCGAGCGCAAGAGCGGCAAAGACCCGGTGGAAGCCTGGGCCGCGATCCAGGCCGACGAGAAGAAGCGCAAGAAATACACTTCGGTGCGCGGCCTGGGCGGCTTTGTCCGCACGAACTGGGAAGAGGTCAACGAGATCATCGCCGCGGCCAACGTCTACACCATAGGCAAGTGGGGCCCGGACCGGATTTACGGTTTCTCGCCGATACCCGCGATGTCGATGATTTCCTACGCCGCCGGTTCGCGCTACTTGTCCCTGATCGGCGGCGCCTGCGGCTCCTTCTACGACTGGTATTGCGACTTGCCGGCTGCCTCGCCGCAGACCTGGGGCGAGCAGACCGACGTGCCGGAAGCCGCCGACTGGTATAACTCGACCTACATCATCATCACCGGCGCCAACCTGCCGATGACCCGCACGCCGGACGCCCACTTCGCCACCGAGGTG
>JAIOJO010000279.1 GCA_019911985.1 Sulfuricellaceae bacterium
CGTTATACCTTTCCGCCGCCGGAATGAAGGCCATGGGCGGGACGACGGTGTTATTGTCGCCATCCATGCGCAGCAGGATTTCCGCATAGTCGGCGCTGCCGCTGGAGGATACGGCGGCGATATTCTGGCGGTAGAGGCGCAGGCGGTTTTCCTCTATGGCCTTGTGGATGCGGGCTATCCATTGCATTTCGCCGAATTTCTTGCCGGAATTTTCGTGCCCGTAGAAAACGTGGACTTGGTTGCGCCCCTCGTCCTTCGCCATATAGCAGGCGGCATCGGCGGCACTCAGCAGCTTGGCGGTATCTTCGCTTTCCGCCGTTACCGGAACCAGGCCGATGCTGACGCCGACCTGGAACAGCTTGTCTTCCCAAACGAAGCGGAAATCGGCGATTTCCTGGCGCAGGGTTTCGGCGATTTTCTCGCCGTAGCCGATATCGCAGCCTTCCAGCAACACGCCGAATTCGTCCCCGCCCAAACGGGCCAGGGTGTCGCTGCGGCGTACTTTCCGATCCAATAGCACGGCCAGTTGCGAGAGCAGTTGGTCGCCGGCGATGTGACCGCAGGTATCGTTGACCACCTTGAACTGATCGAGGTCGAGATACAGCAGCACGTGCCATTTGTTTTCCGCCTTGGCGCTCCCCAGCAACTCGCCCAGGCGGCGGTCGAATTCGTGGCGGTTGACCAATCCGGTCAGGGCATCGTGGCTCGCCTGGTAGGAAAGTTGGTGGGCCAACTTGCGCGCTTGGCTGACGTCCTGGCATACCATGACCGCGCCGATCACTTCGCCGCTATCGTTGCGCATCGGCGCGGCAGAGGCTTCGATCGCCAGCCGTTCGCCGTCGCGCCGCAACAAGGCGGAATGCTCGGCGAGAGTCTCCACGCTGTTACTCCCGAGGCAGCCGCGCACCAGGTCGCAACCCGGCCCGCCGTCGCCATCCACCAGCCGGACGACGTCTTCCACGGGCAATCCATGGGCCTCGGCGTGGGTCCAGCCGGTCATTCTTTCGGCCACCGGGTTCAAGTATTGCACCTCGCCGGCCGCATTGGTGGTGATGACGGCGTCCGTAATCGCTTGCAGCGTGACCTCGGCGCGTTCTTTTTCCCCGGACAGTGCCGCCTCGGACTGGGTTGCCCGCGCCAAGGCCGCGCGCAGCTCTTTTTGCTGCTGCACGATGGAATCGAGCGCGCGGTTGATGAACTTGGCCAGGAAACCGAATTCGTCGCTGCGCCGCTCGTCGAAGCGCGAAGTGGTGTCGCCGTCGGCGAAACGGTTGGCCGCATCCACCATGGCGAAGAAAGGGCGGGACAGCAGGCGCTGGAGAATTTGCTGCAAGATCAAGCCGAAAGCCATCATCATCAAGCCGATCGACAGCAAGATACGCTTGCGCTGCTCGGTCTCCACCCGGTTACGGTCAGGGAAAAACACCGTCATGCGGATCGGAACCGGCTCCGCCGCGCCCGGTTGGGAAACGCCATGCAGGGTAAGCACCACCGACTCCTGGCCGGGTTTTTTCTCGCCGAGCAGGAGCGCTCCCTGAGTACCGGCCAACTCGACCGCCTCGAAAGCGAGATCCCCGCGTAGGGATTCGACGACCTTGAGCAGGCTCTCCCGCTCGCTTTGCAAAGGCGCCTGCGGATGTTGGGCCATGAGGACTTCCAGCTCGCGTCCGACGAGCCTTGCATTGGCCGCGTTTTGCTGCATTCGTTCGCGGTCCCGGCCATGCAGCATCAGGAGGGCGATCAGCAGGCCGACCATCACCATGCCCCAAAACACGATGCCGGCGATTTTAGCCGGCAAGCCGCCGGAATGGATGCCTGTTGTATTGAAGCGCGCCACTTAACGGAAGCCCATCCATTTGATGCTGATCAGCACCGGGCAAACCCGGCTGACGCCCGCACCCAATATGGCGAAGCCCATGAACCAGGGGAAAAACCACAGCGTGTCGTAGAGCAAAACGTAGGTTACGAAAAGCATCATGCCGATCACCAGGCGCCACGCGCGCTCTGCTTCGAACTGGAAACGGGGGGTGCGCTGGACCGACGCCGCCTCGGCTTCCTGTTCGGAGAATATGGCCGAATTGCGCCGCAGCTTTTGTACCAGCAGCGGAACGCGCCAGTTGGTGACCCCCTCGGCGAACAGCATGGCGATGAGGGCATACATGACATAGCGCAAATCGAAGTACAAGGAAACCAACAGCGCAATACCGAGTATCAGCCGATACAGATGGTTGCTCATCACAATACCCTTCTTCCAAGAACGCTCGCCGGGCTGGACGGCAGCACCGGGAACGGACAATTTATTTAAGTTTTTGAAATTTTAACGCGAATAGGCGTCCATAGATACGCATTACATCAGGACTAGCCTATCATCACCAGGGTTCGCGGCAGCCACGGGAAAAGCGGCTTGGCCGAGCATGGCGCCGGCCGTGCGGTGCAGCGAAAAAAATACGCAAACCCGCTCGCCAGGTGCGCACCGGAGACGAGTGGTAAATGCCAGGCGCTGCGTTTAAACTAGCGCCCTTTCGACGAATTGCGCAAAACGATGATACTTTCTTACGACGTAGTAGAAGACGATTTCGACGACTTGGTGGTGGCCCGCTCCCACGAGATTCCGGTGTTGCTGGATATCGGGGCGGAATGGTGCTCGCCGTGCCGCGTGCTGGGACCGATGCTGGGCCGGCTGGTGAAGGAATACGGCGGTCAATTCGTGCTGGCCAACGTCGATGCCGACGAGAATATGCGCATTGCCGGACGCCACGGCGTGCGCGGTTTCCCCACCGTCATCGCCTATAGCCTCGGGAAAGAAATCGACCGTTTCCACAGCGCCCAGACGGAAGGTTTTTTACGCCGCTTTCTCGATAGTTTTATCGAACGCCACGCCGCCGGCGGCTAGCCGCTTAGGGCGGCGAAGTATCCCTGAACGATTCGAGCCAAGGCTGCAGCTCTTCCGCCGGGAGCGGATGGCAGATGTGGAATCCTTGCGCGGTGTCGCATCCGAGCATATCGAGCAAGTCGTAAATATCCGTGCTTTCTATGCCCTCGGCAACCACTTTTCGCCCCATGTTATGGGCCAGATCGATGGTGGAACGAACGATCACTGCGTCGTTTTCGTCCGTATCCATGTTCTGCACGAAAGATTTGTCGATCTTGATTTCCATGGCGGGCAGGCGCTTGATGTAAGCCAAAGAGGAATAGCCAGTGCCGAAATCGTCGATGGATAGGCGCACGCCTATCGCATGCAAGCGCGTAATGATGTCGTAGGCGCGCTCAGGATCGGCCATGATGCTGCTTTCGGTGATCTCCAGCACTAAGCGGCCAGGCGGAACTTCCCAGGCATTCAGAATACCCTCCACCGTCTCCACGATATCCGCATCCAGAAGGTTTCTGGCCGAAATATTGACCGCCACGTCGAGATCCAGTCCTTCCTTATGCCATATGGCCGCTTGGCGCAGCGCGGTATTCAGCACCCAAATCGTCAATGGCCGGATCATGCCGGTGCGCTCCGCCAAGGGAATGAATTCGGCGGGCGGAACCATGCCGTAACCGGGCCGACTCCAGCGAACCAGAGCCTCGACTCCAGACACTTGCCGGGTTTTGATGTCCAATTTCGGCTGGTAGTGCAGCGCCAATTCGGCCTTTTTCAGCGCGCCTCGCAAGGCGCTTGCCATAGTCAGGCGATCCAGGGAATTGCGGTCCCGTTCCGGGGAATAAAGCGCGAAACCGGAGCTGTTGTGCTTGGCTCCTGCAACGGCGGTATCGGCCCGCTGCAGCAAAACATGGCTATTCTTGCCGTGCAGCGGGTATAAGGCGATGCCGATACTGATGCCGATATCCAAACTGTGGCCTTCGACCGGGAAATGGTCCTCCATGGCTTGGACGATGCTCCGGCTCTTTTCAAAAGCGCCATCCGTATCCGTTCCGGGAAAAGCAACAACAAATTCGTCGCTGCCCTGGCGGGAAAGAATATCCTCCGCCCCGATCAGGCCCTGCAAGCGCTCGGCGGCTTGCTTCAGGATCTGATCGCCGCACCGGTGGCCGAGCGTTACGTTGACCTCGCTGATGCGGTTCAATTCGATCAAAAGCACCGCAATGGGGGTAGAGTCGCTCCTCGCCTTGGAGATAATCTGCCCGAGACGATCGCGGAACAAGCGCCGATTAGGTAGGCCGGTCAAGTCGTCGTGGCAAGCCCTATGGCGTTCCACGGCGGCGATTTCCTTGATTTCCTTGAGGGTAAACGAGCTCATTTTCATCGTCATCAGGACGAAGATCCCCCCGCCCAAAAAGACCAGGGAAACCATGAACTCGGGATAATTCACCGGAACGAGGAGCACCAAAACGGCGAAGGCCAGGTAACCGACGACAAAAAAAAGGATTAACAGGAACAGGATGTTCCAGCTCGTGATTTTCTGATTTTCATTGCGCATCAGCTTGGTCGGCCGCAAAGAAAGCACCAGGCACAGGCTTCCGCCAAGCACGAATAGCAGGGACAACAGTTTAAGAGTCATAACACGACCTGGTTAAAAAAGCACGGCGCCATGCAGGCCGTATTATGGCAGCAGCGAGGACTCGAATAGGGCTTTAAGACAGCTTCTAACGGCCATACAGCGTCGAAGGTTCTATCTGCGCCTCCCCGCTCTCCCCCGACATCCACACCTGCCCGTCTTGAATCGAGCATTGCAAGGGCATGGTGCGGCGAATCAGCGCCGCCAGCGCCCGCGTTCCCGCGGCGGGCAAATTCATCACGGTAAGATTGTTCAGCCGTTCGAGCTTGCCGCGATTTTGCCCCCACCATACGTCAACGGCGCGACCGCCATAGG
>JAIOJO010000027.1 GCA_019911985.1 Sulfuricellaceae bacterium
GGGGCAGCGAGGTCTACCATGCGCTGAAAAAAGTGCTCAAGGACGGCGGTTATTCCACCGGGGTGGGCGACGAGGGCGGCTTCGCGCCGGCCCTGAAGCGCAACTCGGACGCGCTGGACTTGATCGTCAAGGCCATCGAAAGCGCGGGCTACCGTCCCGGCGACGACCTGGTGATCGCGCTCGATCCCGCTTCCAGCGGTTTCTACGAGGATGGCTTGTACCACCTGCGCACCGAGGGCCGAAAAGTGGATGCCGCCGAAATGGTGGCGATGTATGCCGGCTGGGTGGCGAAGTATCCCCTCGCCGTGCTGGAGGACGGCCTGGCCGAGGACGATTGGGAGGGCTGGAAGCTATTGAACCGCGAGCTGGGCGGCAAGATCGAACTGGTCGGCGACGATATTTTCGTCACCAACGTCGAGCGCATCCAGCGCGGCATCGACGAGAACATCGCCAATGCCGTGCTGATCAAGCTCAACCAGATCGGCTCGCTGTCTGAGACCGTGGCGGCGGTGCAGCTCGCCTACGGCGCCAACTGGGGCGCGATGGTATCCCACCGCAGCGGCGAGACGGTGGACAGCTTCATCGCCGACCTCACCGTGGCACTCGGCACCGGCCATCTCAAGACCGGCTCGCCCTGCCGCGGCGAGCGGGTGGAGAAATACAACCAATTGCTGCGAATCGAGGAGTCTTTGGGCGAATCGGCCATCTATGCGGGCAAGAAGGCCTTCGTGCGCTAGCGTTCGGGCGGCGCCATCACGCGCCGCCGCGATAGATCAGGAGCCGATTAGTTTGAGCAATGCGTCGATAGTCGGCTCATGCAAGCGGCCTGCTTGCAGGTGTTCAGCGCTGAAATGGGTGGCGTAATTCTGGCTTTTCGTCGCATCGTTATTGACGAAGGGAGCGAAGCGTTGTTTCAGAGTCTGCGCATCGCCGTTTGGATTCGTTTCCAACATGCGCAGCATCAGGGCCTCAAAACAGGGTTCCGATTTCAGCACACGTATCTTCTTTTTCTTTGCCAGTTTTTCGACGCCAGGCGACCAGTCCGTATCGGTGTCCAACAGCGCGGCAACTCCATCATAAGCTGCGATAGCTATTTGCCGGCCTGTCCACTCGATCACGTGCTTGGCGCCCTTGCCCTGTGCGTTCTTGATCTTTACCGATAGGCCACAGCCGCGCGATACATACAACTGCTTCACATGGTTGAGAAACGCCACCTCGTCGGCGCCTTCTCCCACAATCAACAAGGTGCGCTGTGCTTTCCAGAGGGCCATGCGTGCCGATCAGATTTGCGGCACCGCGCCATAGGCGCCCGCCATATACTTGGCATAAAAATTATCATCGTTGCGAATGCCTGCCACTGCATCCAGACGTATTGCCGAGCTCTCGCAGTTGCCATCCTTCTGCACCAGCATCACCTGAGACTTGTGTATCAGGTTCAACACTTCAACCGCATGGCAAGTAAACAGGAGTTGCGCCTGATGCGGGTTGGTGGCAGGGTTGGCGAACAAGTCGAGGATGGGTTCCAGCATGTGCGGATGAAGGTCATTCTCGAATTCGTCTATGATCGCGAGGCCGCCCATCTCCAAGGCGTCTAGCAGGCGCGCCAGCAGCACGAACGCGCCCTGAGTGCCGCTGGATTCCATGGCAAAAGGCAAACTGAATTCAGCCTCGCGATTCCTGTGCTTGCCGAAAGGCATCCATATTTTCTGGCCGGGTTCCTGTGGGTTATCGGTGGGCATTTCATGCAACTCGACACCGGACAGCCCCAAATCCCATGCCTCCAGCAGTTGGTCCATCCGCTCACGTTGATTGGAATGAGCCGCGAAATGGCGCGCGGCTTCCAATACCACCTGCTCACCCATCGGCATTCGGCCCAGCACATTGACATTGGTGATGATATAAGGCTTGACCATGCGTGTTGCCAACGGCACGCCAAACTGCGCCGCCCATGAGATCAGCGAGACATTCGGACGCACCTTGCGCGCTTCCTGTGCCGCCAAGCCGAAATCCTGCTGCTTCACTGCATAGGCGTTGGCTGCCGCGTCCCAATCTCGGATAAAAACATAGCCGAAGCGCTCACGTTTCTGGTAGAGCGCCTCATGGAGCACCTGTTCCGGCGTGCATCGCAGCACGTAGCGCCATAGCTTGCCGTCGAAATCCAGCATACACTCGAATTCGACCGGTTCGTTCGGGGCCGCGGCGTGCGGTGTAAGCGGAATGCCTGCACCCGGTTGGTTTTGGAACGATTGGCTGACAAACCAACTCAAAAAAGCCAAGGGTTTGAGCAAAGCCGTCTTGCCGCTGCCGTTGGGGCCGACGACGGCCATCAGCTTGGATATGCGCTCACCCGTGGGCGCTTCGGCCATCCAATTCGTGAGAGGTACCTTGCGGCTCAACGTCAGGTCAACTTCGGTCCGGTCACGAAATGACTGAAAGTTGGAAAACGCATAACTATGGAGCATGGATGCCACCTTTAATTCATATAACAAACAAAATAATGTTCATTATATTAGTTAATGGCGAAATATCCAGTAGAAATGTTAAGTCGTTTAGGCGGCGTCATCCCAGCCGCCCAAGTGCGCCGCCGCGATGTCCGCCAGCGAGGCGATCCAGTCGGGGCGTTCGTTGAGGGCGGGGATGTAGTGGAATTCCCGGCCGCCGGCGGCGAGGAAAGCGGTTTTGCCTTCCAGCGCGATTTCTTCCAGGGTTTCCAGGCAGTCGGCGGGGAAGCCGGGGCAGATTACGTCAACCCGTTCGACGCCTGCCCGCGCGAGCTTTTGCAGCGTATCGGCGGTGTAGGGTTGCAGCCATTGCGCCGGGCCGAAGCGCGACTGGAAGGTGACGCGGTACTGATCCTCTTGCAGCTCCAGGGCGGTGGCGAGGGCTTGCGCGGTGCGCAGGCAGTCGTCGCGGTAGGGGTCGCCGCGTTCGACGGTGATTTTCGGGATGCCGTGGAAGCTCAGCACCAGCGTGCCGCCGCGTGCCTGGGCTTGCCAATGCTCGCGCACGCTGGCCGCCAGCGCGGCGATGTAGCCGGGATGGTCGGGGTAATGGCGCACGGCGCGCAGTTCCGGCAGGTCGCGTTCCTTCATCAAGGCTTGGAATACGCCGTCCAGCGCGCTGGCGGTGGTGGCGCCGGCGTACTGCGGGTAGAGCGGCAGCGCCAGCACGCGGCCGCAGCCTTTTTCCTTGAGACTGCCCAGAGCCTGGGCGATGGAGGGCTGGCCGTAGCGCATCGCGCATTCGACCGCCGCCGCGTGGCCTCGCTCGCCGAGCAGGCCTTGCAGCAGTTTGGCTTGGCGCTGGGTGTGCACCAGCAGCGGCGAGCCTTCCGTGCCCCACACCGCGGCGTATTTGGCGGCGGACTGGGCGGGGCGGGTGTTGAGGATGATGCCGTAGAGCACCGGCAGCCACAGCAGGCGCGGTATTTCCACCACGCGCGGGTCGCTCAGGAATTCCGCCAGGTAGCGCCGCAGCGCCGCCTTGGTGGGGGCATCCGGGGTGCCCAGGTTGATCAGCAGGATGCCGGTTTTGGCCGCCGGGCCGGGCGCGCCGGGGGATAGGGCGGCCATCAGTGGTAGGACAGCGCGCTGGAGAGCAGCTTGGCGGTGATGTCGACGATGGGGATCACCCGTTCGTAGGCCATGCGGGTGGGGCCGATGACGGCGACGGTGCCGACCACTTGGCCGTCCACCTCGTAGGGAGCGGTGACCATGCTGCATTCGTCCAGCGGCAGGTAGCCGGATTCGCCGCCGATGAAAATCTGCACGCCCTCGGCCTTCTGGCTGCTGTCCAGCAGGTGCAGCAGCGCGCTTTTTTGCTCGAAAACGTCGAACAGCTTGCGCACCTGGTTCATGTTGGTCGAGAGGTCGGCTACCCGCAGCAGGTTGCGCTCGCCGGAGATCACGTAATCGGCTTCCTGCTGGCCGAGAACTTCGCTGCTGGCGTCCAGCGCCTTGCTCATCAGCGCGGTTACGTCGCTGTGCAGCGATTTCAGTTCTTCTTGAATTTCATGGCGCGCGTCTTCGAAGCTGCGTCCGGCATAGTGCTGGTTGAAGAAATTGGCGGCCTGGGTCAGCTCGGATTCGCTGTGGTTTTTCTCGGTCAGCAGTATGCGGTTCTGCACGTGGCCGTCGGCCATCACGATGATCAGCAGGATGCGTTTGTCCGACAGCTTGACGAATTCCAGTTGGCGCAGCGATTGATTATGGCGCTTCGGGCTCATCACCACGCCGGCGAAGCGGGTGACGTCGGAAAGCAGTTGCGAGGCGTGGGCGAATAGGCGCTGCGGGTCGTCGATATGGAGCTGATTTTCCATTTGGTGGATTTCCACCCGCTCCAAGGGTTTGATCGTGAGCAGCGTATCGACAAACAGGCGGAAGCCGCGCGGCGTGGGTATGCGCCCGGCGGAGGTGTGCGGGCTGGCGACGAAGCCCATCTCTTCCAAGTCGGCCATGACGTTGCGGATGCTGGCCGGGCTGAGGTCGAGTCCGGCGTGTTTCGACAGCGTGCGCGAACCGATCGGTTGTCCTTCGCTGATGTAGCGTTCCACCAGGGTCTTGAGGAGTAATTGGGCGCGGGCGTTTAGCATGGGATGGATTCTACAATAAGTCGCGTGTTTTGCGTTTTTGATTCCGGGTATGGGATTTTATAAGGCAGGCGCTAAAGCGGCGCGATATGGTTTAGAATTCGGGGTGATGAAGCATAATTTCAAGACTGTCGCCCTGATCGGCCGCTACAACAGCCCGGATGTCGGTGAAACGCTGCACCGGCTGGCGGACTTTTTGGTGGCGCACGGCATCAAGATATTGGTGGAGTCGGGAACGGCCGCCAACATCGGCTCTACGCCGCATACCGTGGAGACGCTCGACGAGATCGGCCGCCAAGCCGATCTGGTGGTGGTCTTGGCGGGCGACGGCACGATGCTGAATATCGCCCGCTCGCTGGTGAACTACGGGTCTACCCTGGTGGGCATCAACCAGGGGCGCTTGGGCTTCCTCACCGACGTATCGGTGGATACCATGCTCGGCACCATGGAAGAAATCCTGCAGGGCGAATACACCGAGGAAGAGCGCTTTCTGCTCAGCACGGCGGTGCGGCGGCAGGGGCAGGACGTGTTCGAGTCCTACGCGTTTAACGACGCGGTGGTGAGCAAGGGCGTGACGGCGCGGATCATCGAAATGGAAGTCTTCATCGACGGCCAGTTCGTGTACAGCCAGCGCTCCGACGGGCTGATCGTCGCGACGCCGACCGGCTCCACCGCCTATGCGCTGTCTTCCGGCGGGCCGATACTCTATCCCACGCTGGAAGCTTTCGTGCTGGTGCCGATTTGCCCGCACACGCTGAGCAACCGCCCGATAGCGGTCAATTCGGAAAGCACCGTGGAGATTCTGCTGCTCCGCGCCGACGATGCCGTGGCGCATTTCGACGGCCAGCGCCACTTCAGCCTGGAGCAAAACGACTGGGTGATCGTGCGCCGTTCCAAGACGCGCATCAAGCTGCTGCACCCGCTCGGACACAGCTACTACGACACCCTGCGCCAGAAGCTGCACTGGGGCGAAAAACTCTAGACCGGTTAAATCTTATGCTGCGATACCTGAATATCCGCGATTTCGTTATTGTCGACCAGCTCGAACTGGCGTTCGGCCCAGGTTTTACCGTGCTCACCGGCGAGACCGGCGCGGGCAAGTCGATTTTGATCGACGCGCTGGGCCTGCTGCTGGGCGAGCGCGCCGAAGCCGGGGTGGTGCGCAGCGGGCGCGAGCGCGCCGAATTGAACGCCGAATTCGACGTGGCGGCGCTGCCGAAAGTGACGGAGTGGCTGCGCGACAATGAACTGCAGGGCGACGAGGGCGTATGCCTGATCCGCCGCCAGATCGACGCGGGCGGGCGCTCGCGCTCCTTCATCAACGGCCAATCCGCCACGCTGCAGCAGTTGCGCGAAGTGGGGGAGATGCTGGTGGACATCCAGGGCCAGCATGCCCACCTATCCTTGCTCAAGGCGGCTTCCCGGCGCGAATTGCTCGACGCCTACGGCGCCTTGGGCGGCTTGGCGGGCGAGGTGGCGAAAGCCTACCGCGCCTGGCAGGCGCTGCACAAACAGCGTCAGGAATGGGAAAAAAATTCCACGGCGATTGAAGCCGAGGCCGAGCAGTTGCAGTGGCAGGTGAAAGAACTCGAAAGCCTCGCCTTCAACGGCGACGAATGGCAGGAGCTGCAGGCCGAGCACAGCCGCTTGTCGCACGCCGCCAGCCTGGTGGAAGGCGCGGCTTTCGGGCTGGATTTGCTGTCGGAAGGCGAGTTTGCGCTGCTCTCCCAGTTGAGTGGACTGTCCGCCCGCTTGGGCGATTTGCTGGAGTACGACAGCGGCCTGAAGGAAGCCCTGGAATTCGTCGCCGGCGCCGAAGTGCAATTGCAAGAGGCGGTGTACAGCCTGCGCCATTATTCCCAGCGCCTCGACCTCGACCCGGAGCGTTTGCAGCAGTGCGAACAGCGCCTGCGCGCGATCCACGACTGCGCCCGCAAATACCGCACCGAACCGGAACAACTCCCCCGCTACCTGGCGCAATGGCGGCAACGCCTGGCCGAGCTGGGCGGCCAGGGCGGCGGCGAGGGGCTGGCCGCGCAGGAAGAGCAGGCGCGGGCGGATTTCCTCGCCGTCGGGCAGCGTCTCAGCGCGGGCCGCGCGATGGCCGCGGAGGCGCTGGCGGAAGAAGTCGGCGCCGCGATGCAGCAATTGGCGATGAGCGGCGGGCGCTTCGAAATCGCGCTGGCGCCCGTGCCGGAAGGCGCCGCCTTCGGCCTGGAACAAGTGGATTTCCGGGTCGCCGCCCATGCCGGCATGGACGCCAAGCCGCTGGAAAAAGTTGCCTCCGGCGGCGAGCTGTCGCGCATCAGCCTGGGCGTGCAAGTCGCCTCCGGCCGCGTGGTGCAAGTGCCTACTCTGGTTTTCGATGAAGTGGACGTGGGCATAGGCGGCGGCGTCGCGGAAATCGTCGGCAACATGCTGAAAGACCTGGGCGCGGAGCGCCAAGTCCTGTGCATCACCCACCTGCCCCAGGTGGCTGCGCTGGGCGACCGCCATTGGCAAGTCAGCAAGGCCGAGAAAAACGGCGAAGTCCTGAGCGCTATCGCCGAACTCGACCCCGCCCAGCGCGTCGAGGAAATCGCGCGGATGCTGGGCGGCGTGGAAATCACCGAGCGCACCCGCGCGCACGCGGTGGAAATGCTGGGGATGCGCTGATCCTTGGATTTCGCGGCGTACTTGGACTGTGATGAAAAACGATAAAGCAAAGGGCGGCCTCGTCTATTCCACCGAACAGGGTCGGATGTGTCCCGGGTGCCGGAAGCCCATTGCCGAGTGCGTTTGCCGCCGGGATAAACCCGTGCCCGCGTCCGGCGGCATGGTGCGGGTCTCCAGGGAGACCCAAGGGCGCAAGGGGAAGGGCGTTACCGTGATCGCGGGGCTCCCGCTCGGCGCGCTGGAACTCGCTCAGCTCGGCAAGCAACTCAAGGCGGCGTGCGGTTCCGGCGGAACGGTAAAGGATGGGACGATTGAAATCCAGGGCGATCACTGCGAATTTGTGATGGACAATCTGAAGCAGCGGGGTTGGGCCGTCAAGCGCTCGGGCGGATAGCCGGGCTAGGCATCGCCCTCGTAACTCGACGGCGAGACACCGGCACGGGAGAGGAATTCGCGCAGGTGTTTGATCATGGATTTATCGCAGACGCTGCTTTGGTGGGGGTGGTGCAGGAAGTCCTCGATGCCGTTGAGCGTCACGTGAAAGCGCGCGCCGTGCGCGGGGACGACGCTGGCGTCCAGGTGGTGCAGCAAGGATTCGATTTCACGCCAGTGGATATTGCCGCCGACCGGGTCGTGGAAGATGGCGCGCAGCAGGTTGATGTGCTTGTGGCTCATGGCGTGGTTCCTTTTCGGTTCGTGGTTGTTTTGCGCGGGTTCGGAATTTATGTAAGACAGCTTCTTAGCCTTTTCGGCACGCTTTCTTGCCGCGTTTTTCCTCGTACATCAGCTTGTCCGCGCTGGCGATCAGTTCTTCCAGGGATTCCGGGCCGTTGGGTTCGTAGTGCACGGTGCCGGTGCTGATGGACAGGCGAAAAGGGTAGTTGCCTCGGCGGTTGTGTTGTTCGATGCAATCCTGCAGGCGTTGGGCGATGTTCTTGCCGCTATCGTTGTTGGAGTCGATCGTGAGGGCCGCGAATTCGTCGCCGCCCATGCGGCCGAGGATGTCCGAACCGCGGAAGGTTTCGTTCAGAATGTGCGCGGTTTCCTGCAGCGCGAGGTCGCCCGCGCCGTGGCCGAACGTGTCGTTGATGTCTTTCATGCCGTCGAGATCGGCAAAGATCAGGTAAAAGCCGTTCCCCTTGCGGTCTGCCAGTTTTTTCTGGTGGTCGGCAAGGGTCATGAAGCCGCGCCGGTTATACAGGCCGGTGAGCTCGTCCACCAGCAGCAGGCTGCGCAGGGCGGCATGCCTGCGGTGGCGCTCGATGGCGAAAAGCAGCGAACGGATCAGCAAGCGGGCATCGGCCTGCCCTTTGATTAGGCAGTCTTGCGCGCCGGCGCGCACGGCTTGGAGATACATGGATTCGTCGTCGCCGTCGCAAAATGCGACAACCGGCACGGTTGGTGCATGGTTCTTCACCGCGGCGATGGCTTTCAGGCCGCTGCTATCTGGCAGATGGGGATCGAGCAGCAATACATCGAAATCCGCTTGGTCCAAGCGCGCCAGCCCCGCCGCCAATGTGCCGGCCGACTCCAGCTTGAGGCAGTGGGCTTTTGATCCGGCCAATTGTTCCCGCACCAAGCTGACATTGTCGGTCTTGTTTTCGATGAAGAGGATGCGGATGTCGTCGTTTATTTCCACTGTGTTTGCCCGCAAAGCATTTCGGGAGTCGGCAATGATCCGCTGCTTACCGAGCCGTTTTACGCGACTTGAGCCGAGTTTTGGCCACGCTCCGGCACTTCCAATATAGCCTTTGTTCGGCTTCTTTTATAGAGTGGCGTTGTATGCGGCCATGCTTGCCCCGGCGGCTCTTCGCCTCCTCGCGGATGGGG
>JAIOJO010000280.1 GCA_019911985.1 Sulfuricellaceae bacterium
CCCTATGCCGCCGCCGGAAAAACAATCCGCTCCTGGTGGGCGAGGCGGGAGTAGGCAAGACGGCCATCGCCGAAGGCTTGGCGCGCCGTATCGTGGAAGGCGACGTCCCTGAAATTCTGCAGCAAAGCGTGGTGTATTCGCTGGACATGGGTTCACTGCTGGCCGGCACGAAATACCGCGGCGACTTCGAGCAGCGCCTCAAGGCCGTGCTCAAGCAACTCACCGAAAACCGGGACGCCATTCTGTTCATCGACGAGATACACACGCTAATCGGAGCCGGGGCCGCTTCCGGCGGCACGCTGGACGCCTCCAACCTGCTCAAGCCCGCGCTCAGTTCGGGACAGTTGAAATGCATAGGCGCGACCACCTACCAGGAATACCGCGGCGTATTCGAAAAAGATCACGCGCTGTCGCGGCGTTTCCAGAAAATCGACGTGGCCGAGCCGAGCGTGGCCGAGACCGTGGATATTCTGCGTGGCCTGAAATCGCGCTTCGAAAGCCATCACGGCGTGAAATACACCGGCCCGGCACTGGTCTCGGCCGCCGAATTGTCGGCCAAATACATTAACGACCGCCACCTACCCGACAAAGCCATAGACGTGATTGACGAAGCCGGTGCAGCCCAGCGCATCCTGCCGAAATCGCGGCAGAAGAAAACCATCACGCCCAAGGAAATCGAGGATATCGTCGCCAAGATCGCGCGCATCCCGCCGAAAAACATCTCCAGCGACGACCGTAGCGTTCTGAAGAACCTGGAACGCCAACTCAAGACCGTGGTATACGGGCAGGACAAGGCGATCGGATCGCTTTCCGCCGCGATCAAGATGTCGCGCAGCGGTTTGGGCGACCCCCAAAAACCGATCGGCTCCTTCCTCTTTTCCGGCCCGACCGGCGTCGGCAAAACCGAGGTGGCGCGGCAGCTCGCCTATACTTTGGGCATCGAATTGATACGCTTCGACATGTCCGAATACATGGAGCGCCATGCGGTTTCGCGCCTCATCGGCGCGCCTCCCGGCTACGTCGGTTTCGAACAGGGCGGCTTGCTCACCGAAGCCATTACCAAGCATCCTTATGCGGTTTTATTGCTGGATGAAATCGAGAAAGCGCATCCCGATATCTTCAATATCTTGCTGCAAGTGATGGATCACGGCACCTTGACCGACAACAACGGCCGCAAGGCGGATTTCCGCAACGTGGCCATTATCATGACGACCAACGCCGGCGCCGAGAGCCTGAACAAGACCTCCATCGGCTTCGCCGTGGGGCAAACAGCAGGCGACGATCTGGCCGATATCAAGCGTCTGTTTAGCCCCGAGTTCCGCAATCGGCTCGATGCGATTATTTCGTTCGCCCCGCTCAACCATGAGATTATTCTGCAAGTGGTCGACAAGTTCCTCATGCAACTGGAAGACCAATTGCATGAGAAAAAGGTGGAAATAAGC
>JAIOJO010000281.1 GCA_019911985.1 Sulfuricellaceae bacterium
GCCCCATAGCGTCTTAAAGTTTATGCCTAGCCTTTCAAACTCTTTCTCTTGTATATCAGCCATCATTTTTATGACATCTTCGGTTGAGTAATCGCCTAAGCTTGTGAAACATTTTTGTATACCATTTAAAGCGCCAGGCCCAGGCATTACATAACTCGTTTCAGGAAAATTTGTTATCTCGCTGTAATTTACATCTGTTGCAAATTGATAAGCCAAAAAACTCCCAATCATTGGATAACCTAGCAAGAGCTTATATGCTTGTCCCATTGATGTGCTGTGAAATAATTTTTCTGGAAGGTGATCATCCATCATCATCTGTATCAGCTTTAGGTGTGCCTGATGCTTTTTGCCCGCCCCAAATATTTTAGCGCCCGATGCCATAATGTATGCGGCGGAGTATATTCTCTTCCCCTCATTCATAGCCCCGCTCAACACAGCGTCATAATCACGGTAATTAAAACTTTCAAATGAAATGTCAGTTAATTTTTCATTCAAAAGCTCCCACGTCTCTATCTTGTTAAATAACTTAAACAAGATAATTCTAAAGAACACTTCGTTAGGCTCTTGAGAACCTTTGTATATTACATTTTTGATTAGATACTGACTGACTCTATCTGAAGCGCGGTAAGCATTCGTGAATTTATGCTTTTGTAAGATTGGGTCGTAAGTCCAAGGGCCCAAATCATCGTTGAGCCTTTTAAAAAAAATGTTCTGCCTTTCTGCTGCCAAATACCAATATGAGTCATAGACGACAGAAGGTATAGGTTTGGTCATTATTCTGGCTTTTACCATTGTTTAATTCTCGCTTGTTACGTAAGGTAGAACACTAAATAAGTAGGGAGGACATTAAAAATGGGCAGTTCGTACACTGACTGGGGGGCAGCCCCATCAATTTGAAAAACAGGGCTAGGTTCGGTAGTTATGGCCTAGACATATTGTACTAAATCAACCATAACAGATCGTGCAAATAAATAGCGACATCGTGAGGCGCAATGCGACTGCTTGAAAAATTGAAAGCAGACATACCAGTAGGCCGCACAGACAGACTTTTTACAATACGACCACCGTCCGCTATGGCCGAAAAGCGGGCCGATGGGGTTGCCAAGGCTTTGGCTGCTTTGTGATTTGCTTCCGGGCAATCCCAGCCATCCTGCGCTCCGACCTTAGCTTGCGGTGAATGCAACCCTATTTTGCACAAGACAGACCGAATTCCTGATGTCTTGGAATTATTGAATCCAAGCTCAGATTGCAAATAGCCTTCTATTTCCCAGCCCAAAGAGAGCCGACCGCAAAGGACGCCAAGGAAAAACCGATAACCCAGGCAGGCCAGCCCGGTTGTTTTTCCCCGCGTTTCTTTGCGGCGAAGGATTTTGCGGCTTATTCCTGGAGTGAATGCACCGGGGATTAATACCCGAACTCGCCTTCCCAATGGCCGTGGCTATGGCTAATTTTCAGCCAGTGGGGGACGAAAGCGGCGGGATTCACCACGTGGAAATCCTCCAGCGGCGGTTTACCCATCTCGGCGTCGATAACGCAGCTTGACGTCATCACCGGGCGGAAAGCGACTTGCAAGCGATCGCTGGCCGCGACGAAATCCCGGCTGCTGGCCTCGCCGTCGAAACGCACCCGCTTGCGCACCAGGCAACTGAAGAACAGCTCCATTTCCACCGACAAGGGCCGGTCCAGCTTGGATAAAGCGGCGCTCGCCGCCTCGCTCCATTCCACCCGCACCGGTTTGCCGAAAATAGTTATCGTGGTCTGCTGCATGTTGCGTCCCGCCCCTCGTGCCGAATGGCTATTTAAAACGGTCGATCACGACCACCTCTTTTTGCGCCAATTGCCCGCCTCGCGGCCAAGCTTCCTTCACCCCCTTGCCGACGACGACGAACATCGCGATGACATGGTCTTGCGGCAGATTGATGAGCTTGGCTACGGCGTCGAAATCGAAGCCGTCCATCGGGTTGGTATCGTAACCCATTTCCTTGGCGGCCAGCATCAAGCTCATCGCGGCGATGCCGCAGGAACGCATCGCCTCGTCCCGCTGCACTTGCTCGCGGCCCTGGTAGTATTGGCCGATAGCGGGAACGATGAAATCCTGCACCGCCTGCGGCGTGTTCTTCCAATAGCGCCCCGGCTCCTTTTCCCAGGCCTTGAGATCGGCGGTCAACACCAGCAGCAGCGATGCGTCCGTCACTTGCGCCTGGTCCCAAGCAGCCTTGCGGATTTCCTGGCGCAATGCCGGGTCGCGCACTTGGACGAAGCGCCAATTCTGCAGATTCCAGGCGGAGGGGGAAAGCATCGCGAGGGATAGCAGTTTTTCGATTTCCGCCTCCGCCATGCGGTGGTTCGGGTCGTAGGCCTTGACCGAACGGCGCAATTCTATAGCCTTGGATACATCCATTTTATTCTCCTTATTTTTTACGCATCAGGAAAGCGAACTCGCCGCCGCTTTCCGTCGAAGAAATCAGTTCATTCCCGGTCTGCTTGGCGAAGGCCTGCATGTCCTTCACCGAGCCGGGATCGGTGGCGACAACCTTCAACACTTGGCCGGTCGCCAGCTCCCCCAAGGATTTTTTGGTGCGCAATATCGGCAAGGGACAATTCAAGCCGCGCGCATCCAATTCTTTGTCGAAATTCATGCTGCCCTCCTGTCAGAAATCATTGGAAACTTTAAAGGTATTGAACATCACGTCGGAGGCGATGTTCGCGGCGCCGTGGTGTACCGCGTCGAGAATTTCGCTGTCCTTCCAGCCCAAGGCGCGCAGGCCGTCCAGATCGGCCTTGGCGACCGTTTTGGGGGCTTTCGTCGCCTTCAGCACGAGCATGAGCATGGCCTTGTCTTTTTCATCCAAGGGCGCGTCGGCGGGATTGCGCTTGGTGGCGGCGACCGCTTCGGGAGTAAGGCCGACTTTATTGATCAGCATCGCTTCGTTCAAGCCGATGCAGTATTCGCAGTCGTTTTCCTGCGAAACCAGCATGCGAACCATCGCCAATAACGGAAAACTCAGCGTGGGGTGCTGCATGTAGAAGCCGATATTTTGCCACCGGTTCTGCAACAGGCTGGGACTGCCGCTATAGAGTTGCATGGCATTGGGAACGAAACCCATGACTTGCTCGATTTCGCCGTAGACCTTGGCCACCTGCCCCTCGGCCTGTTGGGGTGCAACCGTTTGAAGTAGACTCATTTTCAACCCTCCTCAGTAGATACCGAATGGTCGGTATGTTAACCAGCAAAAAAATATTTAAACTTACGCCGTCCGCATCAGGCCCCGCACATACACCTGCAACTGCGACATGCACAGCCCGAACATATCCGGGCATTGCAAATTCTTGGCGATGCCGATACAGCCTTCCCAGGCCGAAACGATGAACAGCGCCGCCGCCCGGAAGTCCACGTCGGCACGGATTTGTCCCTGCCGGATGCCGCGCAACAGCGCGTCTTCCACGGCTTGCCGCCAAATGGCCAGCACGTGGTTGAGCCGCGCCTTGAAGATCTCGTCCAGCGGGCTCATTTCCTGCATCAGGTTATTCAGCGGACAGCCGAGTTTGATGAAATCGGCACCGACTTTCCGGTGGACGCTGCCCATGATCTCCAGCAGGGTTTCCACCGGTTTTTCGCTCTCCCGCAAGGGGCGGAAAATCAGCTCGTCCAGACGCGCCTCGATGACCTCCTCGATCACCGCCAAGCCGATCGCCTGCTTGGTGGGGAAGTGGTGGTACAGCGCGCCCTTGGTCAAGCCGGTATCGCCGAGGATATTGGTGATGCTGGCTGCCTGGAAGCCTTGCCTATGGATTTCGCAAAAGGCGGCTTGCAGCAGTTTTTCCCGGGTCACGTCGCGTTGCTTGGTTTTCATGGGCCGAATTACATACCGACCGGTATGTATGTGTCAAGCGATTTTATGCAAACAGTGTTCAGCCTAGCGGCGGCGCTAGCGCATCGGCGCCGGAATGGCGCGCAGGAACTCTTGCCGCAACGGCTCGCTGTCCCGCATGCAGCCGACGAAAGCCTGCGTGTAGACGCGCTCGTCGCCGCGTCTGTCCTCGCCCAGCAGCAAGCACAACTGTTCCGCTTCGATCACGCAGGCCGCGCCTTGGGCATGGCCGTGGTTCACCAGCGCTTCGGCAATGTCTCGCGTCATCCATTCCTGGTAGGTAAAGCGGTGGCCGATGGCATCCACCAGCCGCGCGATGCGCCCGAAGCCATGCAGCCGCCCGCCGGGAATGTAGGCGACGTGGGCGATGCCGCGGAAAGGCACGAGGTGGTGCGGGCATACGCCGTGCACGGCGATGCCGCGCACCACCACCATATCGTCGCGCGGGTCGGCAAAACCCTCGCCCAGCACGGCGGCGGGGTCCGCTTCGTAGCCGCCGAGCAGACGCTTTTCCCACAGCTCGCGCACCCGGTGGGCGGTTTTTCCGGTATGCACGCCGTCCGGCGACACGCCGCAGGCCGACAGCAGATCGGAGATCGCTTGCTCGAACGCCGCGCCGTCGAAATGGCCGCTGCGGGGAATGCCTATGCTTCCCGGCGCGTGCGGGGCATGGCAGCTATCGTCGTCGCTGCAATCGCTCATGTTTCGGTCTTCCTGGCCGGGCAATCGGCGCGAATTAAACAGGGCAGACGAGTGTACGACATATCGGCCGCCAATTACAGACAGGGCCTCTCCCGTCAATGCACATGCCGGTGGTGCATGTCCGGCAGGTGCGGATGGCTGTGCGCCAGCGGCTCGTGCGCGTGGCTATGTACATGGGGTTCGGCAGGCTCGCCCACTTCGTGGCTGTGGACGTGATGCTCGTCGTGCACATGTTCGTGGCTATGGACGAGCGCCTCATGGCGGTGGGCGTGCTCGTGCCGTTCGCTGACGATCAGCGCCGTGGCGGCCAGCATCAGCAGCAGTGCCAGCGCCAGCAAGCCGCCGAACGGCTCGTGCAGCAGCAGCACGGCCAGCGCCGCGCCGAGGAAAGGCGCGGTGCCGAAATGGGCGGCGGCGCGGGCACTGCCGAGGTGGCGCAGCGCGTAGATAAACAACACCAGGCTGATGCCGTAGCTGAAAAAGCCCAAGCCTAAAGAACCGGCCAAGGGCCGCAGCCCCGGCAGCCCGGCTCCCAAGGCCAAAGCCAGGCCCAGGTTTACGCTGCCCGCCGTCAAGCCTTTGATCGCCGCGATGGATACCGGGTCGCCGTGGGCGATTTGGCGCGTCAGATTATTGTCCGCCGCCCACAGCAGGCAAGCCAGAACCACCGCGCCGGAGCGGGGCGAGAGGTGATATACATCGGAGGGGTCGAACGTCAACAGCACGCCGCCCGCCAGCATGACGGCCGAAGCCAGCCAGACGCGCCCGGCCACCGATTCGCGAAACAGCCAGGCCGCCAGCAGTACCGTGAAAGTGCCTTCCAGATTGAGCAGCAGCGAGGCCGTGGCGGCGGAACTGCCGCTCAATCCCCACAGCAGCAGCAGGGGCGCCGCGACGCCGCCGCAGGCCACCGCCCCGGCCAGCCAAAGGTAATCGCGGCCGCGCAAGGCGCCCGGCGGCGGCGCGCGGCGGGGAAAAAGCAGACGGCCGAACAGCCGCAGCGCCGCCAAGCCAAGCCCGCTTCCCAGGTAGAGCAGCCCCGCCAGCAGTTGCGGCGACATCTGCCCGAGCAAGAGTTTCGCCAGCGGCGTGCTGGCGCCGAACAGCAGCGCCGCCAGCAGGGCCAGCGCGGCGGGGCGCTGCAGGCGAAAGTCGATCAACCTCTGTTCCAGCCGGTTCCCGCGATACGGTCGTAATAGCGCGCGCGGTAGATCAGGCGCTTGTGTTGCGGGCTATCGCGAAAG
>JAIOJO010000282.1 GCA_019911985.1 Sulfuricellaceae bacterium
CGACCAGCGCCAAAATCAAGCGTAATTTTTCAGCCGGCAGGCGGGTTCCCATCCGCGTTCCCCACTGGGTGCCGAATGCCGAGCCGAAAATCAGGACCAAAGCCAGGAAAGGATCGACGGCATGGTTCACGCCGGCTTGCATCACGCTGACCGCGGCGGTGGTGAACAGCAATTGAAATAATGAAGTCCCGACGACGATCTTGGTCGGCATTTTGAGGAAGTAAATCATCACCGGCACCATGATGAAGCCGCCGCCCACACCCATGAGCGAGGTCAATACGCCCACTCCGCCCCCGAGTAAAATGGGTATGAGTATGGAAATGCGCAGGCCGGAAACCGGGAAGTCCATTTGCCACGGCAATTGCGCGGCGAGCCGGCTGAGGCGCGAACCTTGGCCGTCTTTCGCGGCCGCCTTTTGCGGCGCCGCTTGGCCGCGGCGGCGGATGGCATTGAGCGACTCGATCAGCATGGTCGTGCCGATTATGCCCAGCAGCACGACGTAGAGGAAGGTGACGATATTGCCGAACTGTCCGCTTTGCTGCAAAGCCTGCGCCACGAAAACGCCGCCGCCGCCCAGCCAGCTACCCGCCAGCAATACCAGGGCGATCTTGATGTCGACGTTGCCGAGGCGCCAGTGAGCATAACTGGCCCCCGCCGAGGTGCCGGCAATTTGCGCGGAACCCGTGGCTACCGCGACGATAGGGGGAAGCCCGACGAAAATGAGCAAGGGGGTGATCAGGAAACCGCCGCCCACTCCGACCAAGCCGGATAAAAAACCGACGATGCCGCCGAAAAACAGGATGACCCACAAGTTCACATCCATGTGGGCTATGGGCAAAAATATTTCCATGACTGAATAAACCCCAGAAACGCTAAAGTAAGGTGGCTAAGTTTAGTTGCCGATTTCTATGCTTCCCGCGGTAGGCTGAACTCGGCCATGGCCGAGCACAGCAGGGCCTTTTCCACATCGGGCGGAACGATTAGCAGCGGTACCGGCAGGATCTCCGACAATTTCGCGCTAAAGCGGCCAGTGGCGCGCCGCAGCTTGGGATGCGATCTTTTCTCGGTGGCCAGGCCGCCGCGGCCGGTAACCACCATCATGATCCGGGAATCTTCGGCGACCGCCCGCAGGACTTCCTCCTCCGGAACGCCCTCGACAATATAAAACTCCGGGACGATTTCGCAGACTTCGCTGATTTTTGCCGAAATCTCGGTCAAGGTTTTTTCCGCTTGGGCGCGGATGTCGTCTTTCATGCGCAGCTCTACGTTCGCCCAAAAGCTCAGCACCGGCACGTCGAGCACATGGAGCAAGCCCAAGTGCGCGCCGAGCGACTTAGCGAGGCGGGCGGCAAAACCCGCGGCCAGCATGGAGTTTTTTGACCCGTCAATGGCGACGAGGATAGTTCCCGTCGTGGCGTTCGTCATGGCGAATGCGTCCCCTCAAAAAAATTCGATCGGGAAGCCCGAACGGCGCGGCGCGCCGTAACAAGCATCCCTCAAGGCGCGGAGCGGCAAGCTCCGGGCGGCGCTTATGATACACCAAGCCTAGCTGTCGATGAAGGCCGCCGGAAAATCAATGGCCCCGGGGATTTTTTGCCGCGATGAGGGAAAGGCGCGCTATGGGGCGCGGGCGGAAGCCCTCAAGCTCATGCCTTAAGGTATCATTATCGCCGATACCTAAATAGCGCCGTCCGGCCCGGTTGAGCCGTGGCTACGGAACCGGCGGCCAGGAGAGAGACTACATGACGAATCTTTATACGATAGCCCAGCGTCCCGGCGCCGTTGCCGCCACCCATTCCGGCTCCTTCCATGCGGATGACGTATTTGCGGCGGCGGCGCTGCGCCTCGCCAACCCGGCCTTGCCGATTGTGCGGACGCGCGATCCGGCGCAATTGGATGCGGCGGACATCGTGTTCGACGTGGGGCGGGTTTTCGATGCGGCGGCTTGCCGCTTCGATCACCATCAATTGGGCTACGCGGAGGCGCGCGATAATGGCATTCCGTTCAGCTCCTTTGGCCTGGTCTGGCGTGAAATGGGCGCGGCGCTGTGCGGCTCGGAGGGCGCGGCGGCCCGAGTCGATCGCTGGCTGGTACAGGGCGTGGACGCGCTGGATTGCGGGATAAACGTCTACAAGGAAACCCCTTCCGTCAGCCTCTTGTCAGTGTCCTCGGTAATCGGCGGCTTCAACCCGGCTTGGCGCGACGACACCTCCGAGGCCGCCAAGAATGCGGCTTTCGAACGCGCAGTCGGCATCGCCGGCGCCATTCTGCAGAACATGATAGCCGACGCCGGCGGCCGCGAAGCGGCTCGCGACATCGTGGCGCAAGGGCAAATGCTGGAAGCCGAGCGTTTATTGGTGCTGGATAGGGACGTGCCGTGGCAGGAAGCCGTGTTGTCTTCGCCCAGGTACGCGCAACTCCTCTACGTGGTGTCGCCGGACTCGCAAGCGAAATGGCATGTAAACACCGTTCCCGACAATGCGGGAAGCTTTACCAACCGCAAACCGCTGCCTGCCGCGTGGGCGGGGCTGGAAGGGGCGGAACTCGATGCCGCCAGCGGCCTGAGCGGCTGCGTGTTTTGTCATAAAGGGCGTTTCGTCGCGGGGCATGCGACGAAAGACGGAGCGCTGGCGATGGCGCGCTTGGCTATCGTGGCCGATGGCGCATAAGCGCATGGCCTGTTCCTGTTCGATGCCGCCGCCGAACCCGAAAGCGTTCACCTCCGGTGAAAAAGACCGCTCCTGAGCGCGCCTGGGTGCGCCTGCCGTCCGGGCGGCGCCTCGACCTGCTCTTGCCCAGCCCGCTCGACTGGGACGACGAAGACCTTGCCATCGGCCTGTCGCGCACCTTCCGTTGGGGCGGCCATTCGACCTGGCCGGTGCCGCTCTCTGTCGCCCAGCACTCGCTGACCGTGCTCTGGCTGCGCCGCCAGGGCGCGCCTATGGATAGCGTCACGGAGCTGCGCGAATTGCTGCACGACGCCGAGGAGGGTTTGATCGGCTACGATCCGATCTCCCCGCTCAAGCCTTTTCTCGGCCCCAACTTCCAAGTCTTGATGGAAAGGCTGCAGCAAATGGTCTTCATCCGCTACGGCCTGCCCTCGTGGACGCCGGCGAGCAAAAAGCGGCATAAAAAGGCCGACATCCTCGCCGCCGCCAGCGAAGCCGTCCATGTGGCGGGCTGGACGCGGCAGGAGGTGGCGAAGGTGCTCAAGATCAAGCTCGCGCCCTTGGACGAAGACCCCCTAGTCGAGGTCTACGGCGGCAAACCTTGGCAGCCGTGGACGGCCGAGGTGGCGGCGGAACGTTTTCTGGCCGAGCTGCGGAGCTGTTTGGACGAAAAGCGGAGCTGACGCGTCGGCACGAGGATTCGGTTACAGCGCGATGAGCGGCCTCGGAGGCAAGCAAGGTTCTCGTCGGAGCGAAATTTACCGCCCAGCGCCAAACCCCGTGTATTGTTCAAGTGCCTGCAGCACAAAGCCGGCAACGTCTTGCGGTAAGGAACGGCTGGCGACGAGAAAGGCCGCATGGATGCGCTGGGCGTCGAAAACGCCGTCCGCCACCAAAGATCGGCGACGCCTTGTATTTTCCGGGCCTGTGCTCGCTGTCGTCGACGGCCATGTGCCGAAAGCCGCCGGTTTTGCTCCAGACGATGGAGCGCTCGTTGCGGAGCTTGCCGTAGCACAGCTCGAAACCGCTAAAGCTTTGGTCGTCGGACAGCCAGACGATCAGATCGAAGTCCTGCGAGGCGAACCAGCGGCGTTTCGACTCGCCGGGAATTTGCCGGACTTTGCTGAGTTCTTTCATGAATCGCCCCGGGTTTTGAGGAGGCTCCATTCTCTCAAAGATTGGAGCCTCCTCAAAACACGGGGCGGTTCAGAGACGCTCCGTATACTTTCGTCATCCCGACACCTTACGCATAACGTTCAAGGTCAGGGGCGCTGCGCGGCTTTATCGCGCAGCGTCCCCTGCACCGCCGGGTTAGCCTTCATGGCAATCGCGCTACCGCAGTTCGCAATATGCATAGATTCGATTCAATCGCTGCGGCAAACGAAGGATCAAGCGGCTGAAACGTTTCGTGGCTCCTATCAGATAGACGTTGGCAAAGATCAGCGAGAGTAACCAAAGGCCCCACTACGTCTTTGGTTGCTTCGGTGCCGACTTTACCGCGCCACATCTCTATCGCGGCGGAGGATATAGACCCCATGCTTCGTTCTTAGCAATAATTCGTTACTTCTTGAACTTCATTCCCGTCGGCGAATCGGAGAATAAGCCCTCTTCAACAATCCGCCCATCGCTGTCAATCTTCGTGCCCGAAGGCGAGTCAACGAACAAACCTTCCTGGACAATCTGCCCTTTGTCGTTAATCTTTGTACCTGTGGGAGTATCGGAGAATATGCCCTCTTTTACTAATCGGCCATCCTCATCGATCTTCATTCCAGTCGGGGTATCGCTGAATATCCCCTCCTTCACGATCCTTCCGTCCTCTGTTATTTTCGTCCCTGTTGGTGTGTCTAAGAAAAGCCCCTCTTTGACCAAGCGGGTACCTCTTGGACCGACAAGTTGCCTTTTCCTTTCACTAACATGATTGTCTTCTTCGCTTGAATTACTCTCGCCTCCCAGAAATAGGGAAGCGATATAGATCATGGCGATAATCATAACTATTCCTACTATGATCGCAACCGCTACGTAAATAAGAAAACACCATGCTGTAATCAAATAAAGTGCCGCAGTAGTTCGAATACCGTTCTTTGCACCGCGATGTGCAAATGAATCCGACCAGTCACTAAACTTTACAAGAACCCAAAGAATCGGGTTAAGAACGTACCTGTAAAACCAACCTCTCTTAGCCGAAACGTTGGTTTGAGTTCGCCTTGTCCATGCCTCAATATTTTCTGTGGTGTCATTTATACCATTAGAATTGATAGCCGCGATGGCTCCACCAACAACTAATGGTGAAACCAATATTAAAGCGTTAATCGTTGCTTGGTTCATAATTCCCCCTAAATATCACTACGGTTTAAAAGGCCCAACGTGTCTGAGTTGAGCGGCACCCCGAAGGGGCGTAAGCCGGGAGCGAAGCGAGCGGTGTCGGCTCGAACGTGGCGTTAGGCGCAGATGGCCGTGCATTCGACTCGCTAGTCCAAAATGCATTTCCCCTCCCCAGCGCATTCGTGACATTAGCCCCAAAATCCAAAATTGCCACCTCCGTTTAATGCGGGAATCCGCGAAGCGTAGTCGTCTCTGTTCGCATCAACGTTTTCAGTTATGCGACAGCGCGAACTTACGCTTCGCTCAATAGCATATTTTTAACTTGTTGTAAATAAGGCAATTTTTGTTCCGGCATACTTTAGAACACTGGGGGGGGTTAAGTCTGTTATGGCCACCAATGGTGGCGCACGGCTATCTGAGCTTAACGTAGAAGTAACCGGCCTGCGCGGCTTTTTACGCAGGTCCGGTTGACTGCCGGGTTGGGCACCTTTCGCAGCCTAGGACGACGGAATGGGCTCAATCTTCAGTGTCCCCTATGTTTCGTGCCGCCCCAATTCATTTTGCACCAGTTCTGGGGTTATCACCACAGGTTGTTTCCGTCGTTACACCAGCTTGCGATGCTTCCATCCCTGCTGTAAGCATTTGTCCGCTTGCGCCACCAGAGGAGACTGTAGTTCGGCAAGTAGAAACAGTGTTGCCACTAAATGAAATGGCTATCTGCTGAGTTTCTTTAGATACGCTTCCTTGCCCAAACATGCCAAGAAAAAGTGCCGACATTCCGGGCGTTGCTGTTGCGGCAGAGTATAAATATAGCCAGGTTTCCTTACCATCGGGCGCAATGTTCCGACTGTATGGTTGTCCGAGTGTGCTGAGCACGTCTTCTTTTGTTGTTACGCCAGATCGAATCTGAGTTGTTCCAGATATGTCGATTTTCCTCCCCATCGTGCTGGTACAGGCTGATGAGAAAAAGACCAGAAATAACATAGCAAGAAGAAACTGCATTTTAGAATTCATGTGATTACTCCCTTCAATCGTGTGTGCCATCCAATAAACAATTTGTTAGCCCAACGGATGGCTGAAGTTAGGCCCAACGTTTGAATTCACCGGCGCTGCGCGGCTTTATCGCGCAGCGTCCGGTGGAATGATGGGTTGGGCCTCGCGATCTATGCATGGGCCTTCCTGGCTCTTCGTACTCCTCCAAACGGGCTGCTTCCCGAGGAGCCAGAGCTAGCCACGCGGTCAAGTCGAAGCTCAATTTCGGAGAACGGCTTTTTGCCACCGTAGAACAATGTACGCAGACAAGGTATTGCCTCGGTTGTAAGGGCGAAACGTTCAACGGGAAAGCCTTTAGGATCTTCAATCTTGATGACAAGACGGCTATTGATAAGACCCCAGTGTGCAAGGTAGGTTTGATGCGGTAGAAGTTCGCTTGCTGTTCTTTGAAGTGCAATACCATCCGCGCAAAACAATTCGAGAAAAGCCCTCTCCTGCGGAGAAAGTATTGAGACCGCTTTCGCGATTCGGCGTTTGACAAGCTGGCGTGTGTTGAAAGTCGAGCGTAATGCCTGATACCACCTGGCAAGTAGGTCTGATACGGACTTGAATGCTATGGCGATGTGCTTTAGCATCCAGACGACAGCGAAACATACGAGACGAGTAATGGCGTAAAAGAATGCGAGTAATCCTACTGCAACAGAGTACTGCGGTAGCTCGACATCCCGAAGTGTGTATTTGACTGTTTCAGTAAAGCCAGTGGCTGCCGCGACAAAAAACAAGACTAAGGCAATTACCATAGCTAATGCATTTGGCCATGACTCAAGAAATTTTGCGATGAGCTGCCAATCGCTCTCTCTCTGCATTTAGTGGGGCCCCTTTGCTTTTGTTGTCTTTGGCCGTTGATCCATCTTTGCCACACACGCCCCCATGACATGCATGTACGCATCAGATGGCGATAGGCGCATTGCATACACGTCGGCAATCGCGGAGTTCTCGATGGAATCTACGCGACCTACAATGCTTCTTGCTGTTTCGATGCTTCCACCGACTTCTCGCATTTTGCCTACGCTTTGCGCCAATGTTGCCACTTGCTTACATGTTTTACCGGTTGGTGAAATTACGAAGGATTCAACTTGTTCAGCTGTAGGCGTGGCGTTTGCTTGACTGACTGTTATGGCAATGATGATAGCGAAAAGTGTTTTCATGATGAATCTCCTAGCAGAGGGGAACGAGGCCTAACGTGATGTGTACGCCAAATGGTGTATAACTTGGCAAATCAATGGTGTGCTATGCTTATCTAATTCAAGCACTTGTGGACTCCGCTATGAGTTATGCACCATCGAGTGATTTTCCTCCGACCGATCCTCCGCCGAAGTTGCTTGACCGGGTTCGCGACCGTATCCGCCGCAAGGCGTATGCAAAGCGAACCGAGCAATCCTATGTCCATTGGATTAAACGCTTTATTTTATTTCATGGCAAGCGCCACCCGGCGGAGATGGGCAAGGACGAGGTCGAGGTTTTTTTGACCAGTTTGGCGGTGGATCGTAATGTTTCGGCATCCACCCAAAATCTGGCTTTGTCGGCCATACTTTTTCTTTACCGCGAGGTGCTCGATTTGCCTCTGCCATGGCTGGAGAACGTGGAGCGGGCGAAGAAACCCGATCATCTGCCTACGGTGTTGACGCGGCAGGAGGTTCAGTTGGTGCTGGCGGGTCTTGATGGGGTCACGGGGCTGATGTTGAAGCTGCTTTACGGCACGGGTATGCGCCTCATGGAGTGCGTGCGGCTACGAGTGAAGGATGTGGATTTTTCAATGGGGCAGATTACGGTGCGGGACGGCAAGGGAGGTAAGGACAGGGTGACGATGCTGCCCCGCAGTCTGGCCGATCCTTTGCAACTCCATATGGCTCAGGTAAAGGCACAGCATATGAGCGATTTATCCGCCGGTTCGGGTAGCGTCTGGCTGCCCGATGCGTTGGCGGTGAAATATCCCAATGCAGTAAAGGCGCTTAAGCGGTTGCGTAAGGAGATCGGTGCTCGAAAGCACAGCGCCGAATCATCAAACCTCGGCCTTATCTAGGTCGCCTCCAGCCGAAAAAACGGTTAGCATCTCGGTCTCGCCTCGGCATGGTATTTATGTACTGCTGCGCCGTGAATCCCTAGGGGCATTTCGGCTCGAATGGGCGCGATATTCCGCTTGAGTGGACGCGGCGCGAAAAGGAGATGGGAAATTAAGAATATTTCGACTGTCCGGCGGCGGGTTTTGCATGGCGCGTTGGGGTTGTTGGGCTTGGCACTCGGTTTTCCGGCCAGCGGCGGCGAGTTGGGCGATTTGCTTCGGGCCGCGCTGCAGCACCCGCAAGTACGCGCCTCGCTCAGCCAGCGCGAGGCGGCGCAGGCGCAGAAAGACGCCGCAACCGGGCGCTATTTCGGCAATGCGACGCTATCGACCGGCTGGCACAGTTTCGAAGGCCCACGCGTGGTCGGCGTTTTTACGCCGGGCACGCCCAGCGCCCCGCTGATCTCCGATCAAGTCAATCAAACCGGGCTGTCCTACAGCTTGCCGGTGGACATTTTCGGCGTCATCGCGGCGAACCGCGAGCGGGCGCAGCACGACCTGGACGCCGCCGCCTTGCTGGCGCGCCAGCAAACGCTGCTCAAGCTGCACCAAGCCAGCAGCGCCTACCTCACGCTGCAAGCCTTGCTCGAACAGCGCGCCGCGCTGGCGGCTTACCGCCGCCAGGCGGAGGCCACTTACCGGCGCGTCAAGAAAGAAGTGGCGTTGGGCAAGGCGGCGGGCGTCGATGGGCGTTATGCCGAGAGCGAGTTGGCGCGGCTCCATGCCGACGAAGCGGTGTTGCAAGGTGAGGTGGCTCAGGCGCAGGCCGATTTGGCGGAGGCGGCCGCCAGCCGCGCCGATTTTTTGCCGTCGAGCGGCGCGATCCATGTTCCCGATTGGCTGAACGCCGCGCCGGGCGCCACGCTTCCCGCCCAAATTGCCGTGGCCCGCCGCGAGGCGGCGAGCGCCCAGGCCGAGGAAAGCCGCCATGCCCTATTGCCCTCGGTGAGCCTGGACGCCAATTATTTCCGCAATACCGGCGGCGGCGACCATCGCGACACTTGGGCGCTGGGCGGCGTGGTGAGCCTGCCGCTGGGCATGAGCCAGTATAAGCAGGCGGAGGCGCAGCGGCTCAGCGCCCAGGCCGCCGCCGACCAGAGCGAGGCCGCCGCGCGCGACAGCGCACGCCAGTTGGCGAGCCTGCACGCCGCTTACGATTCGGCCCGGGCGGACGCGGCGGCGATGGAAAAAGAAGTCGCTTACCGCGAACAAGTCGCGGCGGTGCAGCGGGAAATGCAGCGCCTCGGCAGCCAGACCTTGGAAAACCTTTTCAGCCACGAACGCGACTTGCTCGACGCGCGCTACCGCCTGGCGCAAGCGCAAGCGCGCGCGGCTGTTTCATGGTCTGCCGCCCAGGTGCTGAGCGGTTTGACGAGCGCGAACTACATTGCCGAAATGGACCGTAAATGAAGAAAAAAATTATCGCCATCCTCGTGATTTTGGCGTTGCTGGGCGCCGCCGCAGGCCTGATCAAGAAAAAACGCAGCCGCCTGGCGCTGGAAACGCCGCCGCAGATGTTGCCGGTCGTCGTCGCGGCGAAGCGTTTGCAGGCCGGGCCGGTTGCGCTGACCCAGCGCACTACCGCCGACGTCGAGGCGGTGCGCGACAGCGTGGTCTCCAGCCGCCTCAGCGCCTATGTGACGGCGCTGCCCTTGTTCGAGGGCGACCGCTTCAAGCGCGGCGACGTGCTGGCGCGGCTCGACATGAGTCCGGCCGGTGCGGAGCAGGCGCAAGGCAGTTCCCTCGACGCCGATTTGGCCGCCGCCGAGAGCAGCCTGAAGGCCGAGCAGGCGCGTTTGCGCCGCGCGCAGGCGCTATACCGGATCCAGGGCGTGTCGCAGGAACAACTGCAAGCGACCGAGGCCGCCTTTGCCGCGGCGCGCGCCCGCCAGGCGGTGGCGCGGGAAAATCTGCGCAACGCCAAGGTCGTCGCGCCTTTCGACGGCGTGGTAAGCCAGCGCTTGGTTCAGCCCGGCGACTTGGCCACGCCCGGCAAGCCCTTGTTAAAAATCGTCGATACCCGTTCCGGCAACCGTCTACTGCTAAATATGCCGGATAGCGTGCATCCGGCGGCGCGACGCGCAGCGGCACCACGCTTTTTTCGCCGCTCAAGCGCAGCACCGTGGCCGTATGGCCGTCATCGTCGAGCAGGCAGGCACGGGGCAGAAACACCGCGTTTTCGGACTGGAACACCACCGCCCGGACATCGACGC
>JAIOJO010000283.1 GCA_019911985.1 Sulfuricellaceae bacterium
TTACGTGACGGGGTTTTGCGGGCGCCGGGCGGTGTCGCTCGACGCTTGTGTGGAATGACCACACCGCGCGTCTCGCTTCGTGCCCAGCATCCCGCAAAACCCCGTCGCGACCCCGTGCGACTTAATCAGAGGCTCCTTAAGCAAGAAGCCGATGGGTGGATAGGCTGGATAGAAGAAGTGCCTGGCGTAAATTGCCAGGAATCTTCACGAGAGGCTTTATTACAGTCACTGCGCGAGACTTTAATTGAAGCAATTGAGCTCAATAGAGCCGATGTGCTTGATGCCGCCGGCAAGAAATTTGAAGAGCTGCCAATCGCGGTATGAAGCGGCGCGATTTACTGTCGCACCTCATGGCGCATGATTGCATATTACTGCGCGGGGAGGTAGCCACTCTTGGTGGCGCCACTCGGGTACAAACCGGCGAAGCGCCGTTCCAAGACACAATGAAATCAACAATCACTTAGCCATCAAGATTTGCCGCGACCTTGGTGTTCCAGAACCACAAAAGTTTTAAAAACTTCGGAGTTGAGTCTAACTTTGCAGCAAATGCAGCAAGCCCGGATAGAATGAAATGGAATTCGGGGTATCCGGCGGACGGGCGTACCCGGATTTCGTTGCACTTCATCCAGGCTACCATTCGGCTAACTAAGGGGTTTTGAAACGCGAACTCAGGAAGATCGTGTGTCCGCATTCTGGGTGTCGATCCAGAAGCTTGAAGAGGTTAATTACCGCTGGCATTGGCTTTGCCTTTCCATGCTCATAGCGCGAAAAGGCATTGGGCCCTCCCCCGGTAATCTGGGCGGCTTCTTGCTGGGTTAGCCTCAATTTTCGGCGGATACGGGCTAACTCGGCGGCTTCCCGCGCATCGATTTCCTGAGCGGCTTTCTTGATCGCCTCGGCAAATCGGGCGCCTTCCCCGTCGTCAAACTCGACTTCATGGCAATGCGGACAATGCCAGCCGCTCACCGCCGGGATTACGGTGCGGTGTCCCTTGTACTCATATCCCACATCGCGAACGGCGTGGACCATCTCGCCCCGCCCGCAATTCAAACATTTTAGCCATCTTATTTCTCCTTGAACTGGATCACGATTGATCCGTCCTCGCGCAAAGTCACTTTCACGTAAGCGACCTTGCCGGCGTGTGCCTGGGGATGGGACACATCCTGCCAAACTTGACTTGAAGCGTGCGTTGTCATGCTTTTGAAGAAATCAGATCGCGTCATATTGCAAACCATGGCTATGGCCTGGCCTATGTCCAATCCCATTGATTGCACCCCAACCAAGGCCGTTGCGGTAAAAGCGTCTCTGTGGCAAAGCGCCTTTTAAACCTAAATCGCTCCCGTCATGAACAACCTCACCGCGAAATACAGCCCGGTCAGCACCCAGGCGTAGGTAATCAGGTTGCCGAGCGAGTCCTTGAAGCTCAGGTTGTCGAACCAGTTCTTGGCGGGGATAAAGATCAGCGCCAGCAGCGCCACGATGCCCAAGGTGTAGCCGGGGTTTTCGTTCCATACGTGGTCGATGAAGGCGGCGAGCCAGCCTTCGGGCATGATGAATTTGAAAATCACGCCGCCTATGCCGAACAGCGTCAGGCCGAACAGGAGGAGGTCTTTCAACAGTTGGACTAGTGATTTGACCGGTTTTTTTGCCACGGCGCGCTCCTTATTCC
>JAIOJO010000284.1 GCA_019911985.1 Sulfuricellaceae bacterium
GCGTCGGCGCCTACCTGTTCGTAGACATGGCGCATTACGCCGGCTTGGTGGCGGCGGGCCTGTACCCCAGCCCGGTCGGCATCGCCGATTTCGTCACCAGCACCACCCACAAGACCCTGCGCGGCCCGCGCGGCGGCTTGATCCTGTCCTCGATGGAGCACGAAAAAGCGCTGAACTCGGCGATTTTCCCCAACCTCCAAGGCGGCCCGCTGATGCACGTGATCGCCGCCAAGGCGGTGGCCTTCAAGGAGGCCATGAGCAAGGAATTCAAGCAAAGCCAGAGCCAGGTCATCGACAACGCCCGCGTCATGGCTAAAGTGCTGCAGGAGCGCGGCCTGCGCATCGTTTCCGGGCGTACCGATTCCCACGTCTTCCTGGTCGACCTGCAGCCCAAGAACCTCACCGGCAAGGAAGCCGAAGCGGCGCTCGGCCTGGCCCATATCACGGTCAACAAGAACGCCATCCCCAACGATCCGCAAAAGCCTTTCGTCACCAGCGGCATCCGCATCGGCACGCCGGCCATGACGACGCGCGGCTTCAAGGAACTGGAGGCGGAAAAGCTGGCCCACCTGATCGCCGACGTCCTCGACGCGCCTGCCGACCAAGCCGTGCTGGCCCGCGTGGCGGGCGAAGCCCAGGCCATGTGCGCCAAGTTCCCGGTTTATGGCTGAGTTGGTAATGGGTGATGGGGAATGGGGAATGAGTGAGCGCGCTGGCCGCGCGTTCATTGCTTTACCCATCGCCCATCACGCATCGCTCATCACTCGAACATGAAGTGCCCCTTCTGCGGTTTCGACGATACCCAGGTCATCGACTCCCGTGTCAACGAGGAGGGGGACAGCATACGCCGCCGCCGCCGCTGCCAAGGCTGCAACAAGCGCTTCACTACCTACGAGACGGTGGAGCTGCGCATGCCCCAGTTGGTGAAAAGTAACGGCAGTCGCGAGGAATTCGACCGCGACAAGCTGCGCATCGGTTTCGCCCGCGCCTTGCACAAACGCCCCGTTTCCGCCGAACTGGTGGACGAGGCCATCGAGCACGTGGTGCAGAAAGTCCTGGCGCTGGGGGAGCGGGAAATTCCCTCCCGCCAGGTCGGCGAGATGGTAATGAACGAATTGCGCAAGCTCGACAAGGTCGCCTATATCCGTTTCGCGTCGGTGTACCGTAGCTTCCAGGACGTGGACGACTTCCGCGATGCGATCAAAGACCTCGACAAATAAGCGCAAAGGCGCGAAGGCGCAAAGTAAGGACAAGGTGATTCTCTGCGGGAACTTTGCGTCTTTGCGCTTAGAGCTGCCATGTTTTCCGCGCTAGACCACGCCTTCATGGCCCGCGCCCTGCGCCTGGCGGAGCGGGGCCGCAATACCACCACCCCGAATCCCTGCGTCGGCTGCGTCATCGTCAAGGATGGCGAAATCGTCGGAGAAGGCTGGCACGAGCGCAGCGGCGAGGCCCATGCCGAAATCCATGCGCTGCGCCAGGCCGGGGCCGCGGCGACGGGCGCGACCGTGTATGTGAGCCTGGAGCCGTGCAGTCACCACGGTCGCACGCCGCCCTGCGCCGAAGCGCTGGTCGATGCCAAAGTGGGGCGGGTGGTGGCGGCGATGCGCGACCCCAACCCGCAGGTCTCGGGCAACGGTTTGGCCTTGCTGGAGTTGGCCGGGATACCCGCCGTCTGCGGCCTGATGGAAGCCGAGGCGCGGGAGTTGAATCTGGGCTTCGTTGCGCGGATGACGCGGGGCCGCCCCTGGCTGCGGATCAAAACGGCTGCCAGCCTGGATGGCAAAAGCGCCTTGAATAACGGCGTCAGCCAATGGATTACCGGCGCTGACGCCCGGCGCGACGTGCATCGCCTGCGCGCCCGTTCCTGCGCCATGCTCACCGGCAGCGGCACGGTGCTGGCGGACGATCCGCAACTCTCCGCGCGCGACGTGGAAACGGCGCGCCAGCCGCTGCGGGTGGTGGTGGACAGCCAATTGCAAACGCCGGCCACGGCCAAAATAGTGCAAGGCGGCGGCACCCTGATCGTCTGCGCCGCGGAAAACCCGGCGCGCGCCGCCGCCCTGCGCGCCGCCGGGGCCGAGGTGCTGGCCTTGCCGGACGAAGGCGGCCGCGTCGATCTCGCCGCGCTGCTGACGGAACTGGCGCGGCGCGGTTGCAACGAAGTGACCGTCGAGGCGGGCGCCCGCCTGAATGGAGCCTTGCTCCAGGCGGGCTTGGTGGACGAATGGGTGGCGTATTTCGCGCCCTTGTTGCTGGGCGACAAGGCGCGCGGCCTGTTCGACTTGCCGGAGCTGAGCGAGATGGCCGGGCGGCGGGCTGTACGGATTGCCGACCTGCGCCAAGTCGGCGACGATGTCCGGTTGATCGCGAGATTGGCGTGAGCGCGCCCCCGGTTTTCAAGGACTATTTTTCCGGCTGCGCCACGAGCTACGCGCGTTACCGCCCGTCCTACCCGGTGGTGCTGTACGATTATTTGCGGGCCTTGGCGCCGGACGGCGATTTGGCCTGGGATGCGGGTGCCGGCAACGGTCAAGTGGCCGTGGAGCTGGCGCGGAGTTTCGACCGCGTCGTCGCCACCGATGCCAGCCGGCAACAATGCGAAAACGCCGTGCAGGGGCCGAACATCGAATACCGGGTAGAACTGGCCGAGCAATCCAGCCTGGCCCCGGCCTCGGTTAGCCTGGTTACCGTGGCGCAGGCGCTGCATTGGTTCGATTGCCCGCTGTTTTTCGAGGAAGTGCGGCACGTGCTGAAACCGGGCGGGGTGCTGGCGGTGTGGAGCTACGTGCTGTTCCAGAGCGAACCCGAAGTGGACTTGGTCGTGAGAAATCTCTACGACGATGTGCTCGGGGGATGCTGGCCGCCGGAACGCCGCATGGTGGAAGACGGCTATCGCGATCTGCCGTTTCCCTTCGTCGAGGAAACGCCGCCGGACTTCAGCATGGAAGCCCTCTGGGGTTTCAATGAACTGATGGGTTATTTGTCCACTTGGTCGGCGGTGCACCGCTATCGCGAATTGCATGGCGTAGACCCCTTGGCCGGGGCAAAAGATCGTTTAAGCGCCGTATGGGGTTCTCCTCACGGCTATAAAACCATAAAATGGCCGATTCGTTTGCGCGTCGGCAGATTGATCGCTTAAACCAAAAAAAGCATTTGAACCGCAGAGGCGCAAAGAACGCAATGAAAAAACAATGTGTTGTTGGAATCTGCCCAGTCGCCGGATATACGTTCAGCCCTCCCCTCAAT
>JAIOJO010000285.1 GCA_019911985.1 Sulfuricellaceae bacterium
GCTGATCGGCGAGGCGCTGGTCAACGAAGACCCGCGTTTGCAAGTGCGCATCAGCCAATTGCACGACCGCCTGGAAGCGACGCTGAAGCAGTCCTTGCGCTTTGCCGTCAGCCAGCATGAAATCCCCACCGAAATCGATGCGGCGGCCCAAGCCAACTTGATGATGAGCTTCGTTATCGGCCGCTGGCACCAGTTCGCGAAGAGCGGGTTTACACGCGATCCGCTGGAAATGTGGTCGGCGCAGCGGAGCGTGTTGTTGAGCCGGTAGGGCTATTTTACGATAGGGAGCAAACCGGGCAGCTTGGGTCTTTTTTCAGCCGGATCGAGCGCCATTCCATCGCCAAGCCGTCGAGCAACAGCAGGCGGCCTTGCAGCGCTTGGCCTATCCCCAGCAGCACCTTCAAGGCTTCCGCGGCCTGCATGGCGCCGATAATGCCGACGAGCGGCGCGAAAACGCCCAGCGTGGCGCAGCGCTCGTCTTCTTGCTCGGCTGCTTCGGGGAACAGGCAGTGATAACAAGGACTGTCGGGTTTGCTGAGGTCGAATACGGATATTTGCCCGTCGAAGCGCACGGCGGCACCCGAAACGAGCGGTTTTTTGAATCGGGCGCAGGTGCGGTTGATGGCGTGGCGGGTGGCGAAGTTGTCGCTGGCGTCGAGCACCAGGTCGGATTGCGCGATCAGCAGCGCGAGTTCTTTTTCTGCCACCCGCTGCGGCACGGCCACGACGCGGCATTCCGGGTTGATTCCCGCTAGCGTGCGCTGGGCCGAATGGGCTTTGTTGGCGCCCAGGGAGTGGGTGCTGTGGGCAATCTGGCGCTGCAAGTTGGTGAGGTCCACCGTGTCGCCGTCGCACAGCGTGAGGGTGCCGACGCCGGCGGAGGCCAGGTAGAGCGCAGCCGGAGAGCCCAGTCCGCCCGCGCCGACGACCAGGACGTGGGCGTTGAGGAGCTTTTCCTGGCCGGCAATGTCGATTTGCGGCAGCAGGATATGCCGGCTATAGCGTAGCAGTTGGTTGTCGTTCATGGTGCCGCTCCCGATACCGCGCCTAGCGGTAAGAGCGCCATTCCTTCGGTGTGTCGTCGTGGTCGCCGTGGAGGTGCTGATCGTAAG
>JAIOJO010000286.1 GCA_019911985.1 Sulfuricellaceae bacterium
GACACTTCCACCGGGCTTTTTATTCCGGCTACGGTTTCCATCTGCACCATGCCCGGCGCATCCACGAAGCGGTAGGGCAGCGCCCCGGCTTCCTGCAGATCGCCCAGGCCGCGCCCCATGAAGCGTTTCACGGAAACGATGGTGTTGTGCGGGTCGAGGCTTTGCATGGCCTGGGCGGGATAGCCCACCAGGGGCTCGTTTTGCCGCGAATAATGGACGACCGAGGGCAGCAGGGCCTTGCCCGCGCCATCCTCGATGACGGTATGGACGCCGTTGCGCACCGTCGCCACCAGCGAGTTGGTGGTGCCGAGGTCGATTCCCACCGCCAGCCTATGCTCGTGGGGGGCCGTGCTGAAGCCGGGTTCGGCAATTTGTAAGAGCGCCATTATTCCTCCACGATGTCGATGGCATCCTGGATTTCGTCCGACACTTTTTCCAGGAAACGCAGTTTGCGCACGCTCTGCGCCGCTTCGGCATAATCGGCTGCGACGTCGAGCTGCGATTCGAGACGTTCCAGCAGCATGCCGGTCTGAGCTTTCAAACCGGTTTGCAGCTTTTCCAGCGCCATCAGATTGCGCTGTGCGCGGGCCTCGCCGATGGCTTCGCGCAGTTCCATCTGTTCCATCAGGAAGTCCATCGGCATGGCCGTGTTGTTCTCTTCCTGCGTGTCCACCCGGTGCAGCGCGAGCAGATAGCGCGCCCGGTCTATGGGTTGTTTCAGCGTGCGGTAGGCTTCGTTGGCATGGGTTGCCCATTGCATCGACATGCGGCGCTCCGCGTCGGACAAGCGGGCGAACTTGTCGGGATGCACCGTGCTTTGAATCTCGCGGTAGGCGCTGTCCAGGCGTTCGCGGTCGATCCTGAAGGCGGCTGCGAGGCTGAACAGCTCAAAGTGATTTTTTCCGAAATCGTAGTGCATTTTTTTCCCCAGTCCGTGAAGTAATCGCGCCACGGCGGCGGATCAAGGCCGTTAAACGTTAAAGCTCTCGCCGCAGCCGCATTCGTTCTTGATGTTGGGATTGTTGAACTTGAAGCCTTCGTTCAAGCCTTCCTTGACGAAGTCCAGTTCGGTGCCGTCGATATAGACCAGGCTTTTCGGGTCCACCAGCACCGTCACGCCGTGGCTGTCGAAGAGCAAGTCGTCGTCCTGGGTTTCGTCGGCAAACTCCAATTGATACGCCATGCCGGAACAACCGGAGGTGCGCACCCCGAGCCGCAGGCCGAGTCCTTTGCCGCGCTTGTCGAGAAAATTCCTGACGTGTTTTGCCGCCGCGGGCGTCAATGTGATGGCCATTTTCGTCTCCCTCCGGTGCCGCGCTATACCGAAAACGAACTGCCGCAACCGCATGTGGCTGTGGCATTCGGGTTTTTGATGACGAAACGCGAGCCTTCCAGGCTGTCCTGGTAATCAATTTCCGCCCCGGCTAGGTACTGGAAGCTCATCGAGTCGATCAACAGTTGCACGCCGTTCTTCTCGACCACGGTATCGTCTTCGCCCGCCGCTTCGTCGAATGCGAAGCCGTACTGGAATCCCGAACATCCGCCGCCGGTGACGAATACTCGCAGCTTGAGATTGAAATTCCCTTCTTCCGCCATCAGCTCTTTTACCTTTTCGGCGGCGCTGAGGGAAAAATTCAAGGGGGCCGTCGTTTCGGCTACGCTGTCGTTCATGATGTTCTCCTAGTGGATAAGGCTTAAGCGTTAACTGGGGGCTCGCACGCGGTATAGCCGGTTTCGGCAACGCCTTGCTTGAGCTTGTAATCCGACACGGCGGCCTTGATGGCGTCTTCCGCCAAGATGGAGCAATGGATTTTGACCGGCGGCAAAGCCAGCTCTTCCGCTATTTGGGTATTCTTGATCGCGAGCGCTTCGTCCAGGGTTTTGCCTTTCACCCATTCGGTCACCAGCGAGCTCGACGCGATGGCCGAGCCGCAGCCGTAGGTTTTGAACTTGGCGTCCTCGATGACGCCTTCGCTGTTGACCTTGATTTGCAGTTTCATTACGTCGCCGCAGGCGGGCGCGCCCACCATGCCGGTGCCCACGCTGTCGTCGCCCGTTTCGAAGCTTCCGACATTGCGCGGTTGTTCGTAATGGTCCAGAACTTTGTCGCTGTATGACATGACATTTACTCCCTGTATTTAAGCTGCTTGTTCAAACTGGCCGATATAGGCTAGTGGGCCGCCCATTGGACGGTGCTGAGATCCACGCCTTCCTGATACATATCCCACAGCGGCGAGAGCTGGCGGAGTTTGTCGATCTTGTTTTTAATCAGTTCGATGGCGTAGTCGATTTCCGCTTCCGTGGTAAAACGCCCGATGGAAAAACGTATCGAACTGTGGGCCAGCTCGTCGCTGCGCCCCAGCGCCTTCAACACGTAGGACGGCTCCAGGCTGGCCGAGGTGCAGGCGGACCCGGAGGAGACCGCGAGATCCTTGATCGCCATCATCAGCGATTCGCCCTCGACGAAGTTGAAGCTGATGTTGAGGTTATGGGGTACCCGGCGTTCCATGTCGCCATTGATGTGCACTTCCTCGATTTCGCCTAGACCCTTCAGCAGCCTGTCGCGCAGCATGCGCAGGCGCTCGTTTTCCGTGGCCATTTCTTCGCGGGCGAGGCGGAAGGCTTCGCCCATGCCGACAATTTGGTGGGTCGGCAAGGTACCGGAGCGCATGCCGCGCTCGTGGCCGCCGCCGTGCATTTGGGCTTCCAGGCGGACGCGCGGCTTTCTGCGCACATACAAGGCGCCGATGCCCTTGGGGCCATAGGTCTTGTGAGCGGAGAAAGACATCAGATCGACTTTCAGTTTGGCCAGATCGATAACGACTTTTCCGGTGGCCTGGGCGGCGTCGACATGGAACAGCACGCCCTTGTCGCGGCAGATGGCGCCCAGCGTTTCGATATCCTGGATCACGCCTATTTCATTGTTGACGAACATCACCGAGGCCAGCAGGGTGTCGGGGCGGATGGCCGCCTTGAATTTCTCCAGGTCGAGCAGGCCGTCGGGTTCAGGCGTCAGGTAGGTTACCTCGAATCCGTCGCGCTCCAGCTCGCGCATGGTATCGAGCACGGCCTTGTGCTCGGTCCTGAC
>JAIOJO010000287.1 GCA_019911985.1 Sulfuricellaceae bacterium
TGCCTGCGCTGAACGAAATGGCGATTACCCGCCTGATGACCGAGCGGGCCGAACAGGACGGGCGCTATCTTTCCTTCGTCGGCGCGGGCGCCTACGAACACCATATTCCGGCGGCCGTGTGGCAGATCGTCACGCGCGGCGAATTTTACACCGCCTACACGCCCTACCAGGCCGAGGCCAGCCAGGGCACGCTGCAGACCCTGTACGAGTTCCAGAGCATGATCGCCTCGCTCACCGCCATGGACGTGGCCAACGCCAGCCTCTACGACGGCGCCTCCGCGCTGGCGGAAGCGGTGCTGATGGCGGTGCGCGCCCACAAACAGTCGAAGCGGGTATTGATGCCGGCTTCGCTGCATCCGGTGTGGCAGGATGTCGTGCGGGCCATCGTCCGGCACCAGGGTATCGAACTGGTGGCTTTGCCCTATTGCACCGAAGGCGGGCATACTGAGGCGGCCGCGCTAAGCCAGCACGAAGGCGGGGACTATGCCGCGCTGATCGTTCCGCAGCCCAACTTTTTCGGTGTTTTGGAAGAAGTCGATCTGCTTACCGACTGGGCGCATAGCCAGAACATCCGGGTGATCGCCGCGGTCAATCCGACTTCCCTCGGCCTGCTCAAGCCGCCCGGCGAATGGGGCGCGAAGGGGGCGGACATCGTCGTGGGCGAAGGCCAGCCTTTGGGCGCCCCGCTATCCTCGGGCGGCCCCTATTTCGGTTTCATGGCCTGCCGCCAGGAACTGGTGCGGCAGATGCCGGGCCGCATCGCCGGTCGCACCGTCGACCTGGAAGGCAAGCCCGGCTTCACCCTCACGCTGCAAGCGCGGGAACAGCATATCCGCCGCGGCAAGGCGACGTCCAACGTGTGCACCAACCAAGGGCTCATCGCCACCGCCGCCACGCTCTACATGAGCCTGCTCGGCCCGGCGGGCCTGGCGAATGTGGCGGCCACCTGTCACGACAATACGGCTAAGCTGCTCGCCAAGCTGGGCGCGGTTCCCGGTGTCGAGCGCTTGTTTTCCGAGCCTTTCTTCCACGAAGCGGTGATCGCGGTGGATGCGCCGGCCGCCGACATCCTGCGCGCGATGGAAGTCCAGGGCATAGTCGGCGGGCTGGACATCAGCCGCTATTACCCCGAACTCGGGCAGGCGATCCTGCTCTGCGTCACGGAAACCAAGACCGAGGCCGACCTCGACAAATACGCCGAACATCTGGAACGCATCATCAGCAAGCGCCGTCCTGGGCCGAGCTGCACCCGGCTGGTGCCGCCGCCCGGCAAGTGGTGATCGGGGAAAGCATTCCAGCGCTTTAGACACGGAGTTTTCAATGCAAATAAAGTACGGGCCATTGCTTAATAAATTGCTTTTCTCTGCGCCTCTGCGTCTCTGCAGTTCAATAGCCCTTAAGCCTTAAGAATATGAGAACGATGCCATGTTGATTTTCGAACTTTCCCAGCCCGGCCGCGGCAGCGCGGCGCTCGCGCCAGCAAGCCGTCCCCAAGCCGACGACATCCCCGCCGAGTATCTGCGGCGCGCGCCGCCGCGCTGGCCGCAAGTGTCGGAGATGGATGCGGTGCGCCACTACACGCGGCTGTCGCAGAAGAATTTTTCCATCGACACCCAGTTCTATCCCCTCGGCTCCTGCACCATGAAGTACAACCCGCGGGTTGCCAACCTGCTGGCCTCGCAGCGCGAATTTCTGGGTCGCCACCCGCTGGCGTCGGAAAACACCGGCCAGGGCGTGCTGGCCTGCTTGTTCGAATTGCAGGCGATGCTGAAAGAAGTCACCGGCATGGCCGGCGTCAGCCTCACTCCGATGGCGGGCGCCCAGGGCGAATTCGCCGGGGTGGCGATGATCCGCGCCTATCACGATGCGCGCGGCGACCATGAGCGCCGCGAAATCATCGTGCCGGACGCGGCCCACGGCACCAACCCGGCCACCGCCACGATGTGCGGCTATGCAATCAGGGAGATACCCACCGACCGCGACGGCAACGTCGATCTAGACGCGCTGCGGCAAGCCGTCGGCCCCCACACCGCGGGCCTGATGCTGACCAACCCCTCCACGCTGGGCGTGTTCGAACAGCGTATCCGCGACATCCAGGCGATCGTGCACGAGGCCGGCGGCCTGTCCTATTACGACGGCGCCAACCTCAACGCCATCCTGGGCCACGTGCGCCCCGGCGATATGGGTTTCGACGTGATCCACATCAACCTGCACAAAACTTTCGCCACGCCGCACGGCGGCGGCGGCCCAGGCTCCGGCCCGGTGGGCGTATCCGAGCGCCTGCTGCCCTTCCTGCCGCTGCCCCTGGTGGGCGGCGGCAGCGGCGGTTACCGCTGGCTCACGGAGCAAGACTTGCCCAGCAGCATCGGCCGCCTTTCCGCCCACATGGGCAATACCGGCGTGCTGCTGCGCGCTTACGCCTACGGCCGCATGCTCGGCTCGGCGGGAATGCGCCGGGTGGCCGAAATCGCCACCCTGAACGCCAACTATTTGATGGCGGAACTGCAAAAAGCCGGATTCGCGCTGGCTTTCCCGCGCCGCCGCGCCAGCCACGAGTTCATCGTCACCCTCAAAGGCCTCAAGGATCAGACCGGAGTGAGTGCCATGGACGTGGCGAAACGCCTGCTGGACAAGGGCTTCCATGCCCCGACCACCTATTTTCCGATGCTGGTGCCGGAATGCTTGCTGATCGAGCCGACCGAGACCGAGTCGAAACAGACCCTGGATGCTTTCGTCGCGGCTTTCAAGGAGATTTTGGCCGAGGCCCAGGCCGATCCCGCCATGCTCAAGGGTGCGCCCTACACCATGCCGGTACGCCGCCTGGACGACGTGAAGGCGGCGCGGGAACCCGATTTGGCGTGGCGCGGTTGAGTGCCACGCCGGCTAGACTCATTAACTTGCTGGAAAGTAAAGAAAAATATGAATACGCTGATCTGCGGCTCCATGGCCTACGACACCATCATGGTGTTTCCCGATCGCTTCAAGAACCACATCCTGCCGGACAAGCTGCATATCCTCAACGTGGCTTTCCTGGTGCCGGACATGCGTCGGGAAATGGGCGGCTGCGCCGGTAACATCGCCTATAACCTGCAATTGCTGGGCGGCAAGCCCCTGATTATGGCGACCGTGGGCGACGATTTCGCGCCCTACGCCGAGCGCCTGGACCGCCTCGGCCTGTCCCGCGGCCATGTCCGTGCCGTTCCCGGCAGCTTCACCGCCCAGGCCTTTATCACCACCGACCTGGACGACAATCAAATCACCGCTTTTCATCCCGGCGCGATGAATTTCGCCCACCACAACCGCATCGGCGACGCCGCACAGGTTACACTCGGCATCGTTTCCCCGGACGGGCGCGAGGGCATGCTGCAACATGCGCGCGAATTCCGCGAGGCGGGCATTCCCTTTGTCTTCGATCCCGGCCAGGGCCTGCCCATGTTCAATGGCGAGGAATTGCTAAACTTCATTGAACTGGCGGATTACGTCACGGTCAACGATTACGAGGCGCAGTTGTTGCAAGAGCGCACCGGCCAGAACGTCGAACAACTGGCGAAGCGGGTGAAAGCGCTGGTGGTGACGCTGGGCGGGGCGGGTTCGGTGATCCACGCCGGCGGCAGACGGGTCGACATTCCCTGCGTCCAAGCGGAGCAGATCGTCGATCCGACCGGTTGCGGCGACGCCTACCGCGCAGGCCTGCTCTACGGCATCGCCAACGGCTTGGACTGGGAAACCACCGGCCGTCTCGGCGCCTTGATGGGCGGACTCAAAATCGCCCAGCGCGGGCCGCAAAACCATGTCTATGCTCGCGCAGAATTGGAAGACTTGTACCAGCGCCATTTCGGCGCGCGTTTTGCCTGATCGAAAGGAATTGCGATGAAAAAAGCCAAATTACTGTTCGCCTTGATGGCCTGCGGGCTCGTTCTCGGCGGCTGCGCCGATAGCTTGTCGAGCAGCGGGTATAGCCGCGCCCAGGCGCGCCAGGAACAGACGGTGCGCATGGGCGTGGTCGACAGCGTGCGCCAGGTGCAGATAGAGGGCACCAAGAGCCCGGTGGGCGCATTAACGGGCGCTATCGTCGGCGGCTTCGCCGGCAGCAATATCGGCCAGGGGCACGGCAGCGACGTGGGTACCGTGCTGGGCGCCGTCGCCGGCGGCTTGGCGGGTTCCGCGCTGGAAGAGTCCGCCACGCGCAAGCCCGGCCTGGAAATTACCGTCAAGCTGGATAACGGCCAGATCATCGCGGTGACCCAGGAAGCCGACGAGACCTTCGGCCGGGGTGACCGGGTTCGTGTCTTGTCCGGCAGCGGCGCAACCCGCGTCACCCATTAAGCGTCCCTGCTAGGCCGGGCATGGCTCAAGCAAGCGCGGCGGGCTCGGCTTCTTATCCTCTGCGGCTGTGGCGTTTGCTGCGCCTCGGCGTGCATATCGCGGAAGCGGCGGCCACGATTTTTCTGCTGTTTCCCCGGCTGGGCTCGGCGGCGCGCGACCGTTTGACCTTGTGCTGGACGCGGCGTTTTTTGGCCTTGCTCAACGTCCGTCTATCCGTCCAGGGCGACTGGCCCTCAGGCGCCCGCGGCGCGCTGCTGGTGCTCAACCATGTGTCCTGGCTGGACGTATTCTTGCTCTTATCGCAACGTCCGGTGCGCTTCATCGCCAAGGCGGAAGTGCGCGCTTGGCCCCTGTTCGGCTGGCTGGCCAAACGGCAAAACACCTTGTTCATCGAGCGCAGCCGCCGCCGCGATACCGCGCGGATCAACCAGGAGCTAAGCGCTGCACTGGTTGGCGGCGACTGGGTGGCCTTGTTTGCGGAAGGCACCACCACCGACGGCACGAGCCTGCGTCATTTCCATAGCTCGCTGCTGGAACCGGCTGCGGGGGGCGATGCGGTGCTTTTGCCGCTGGCCTTGCGCTACCTCAACCTGGACGGCTCGCCCGACACCCGTCCGGCCTATTGCGGCGACATGACGCTGGGGCAATCCCTGCGGCGCATTCTCGCCTGCCGCCGCATCGATGCCGAGCTGATAATCTGCCAGCCCCTCGCGCCCGGCGAAGCAAACCGGCGGTTGTTGGCGCAACAGGCGCATGCGGCCATTGCCGCCGCACTGCAATCGGCGAAGCCTAAGAAGCTGTCTTAATAAATCCTGAGCCCGGGTTCAGGATTTATTAAGACAGCTTCTCAGAGCCTTTAAACCGACAAGCTGCGACACTATGCCGCAGCATCGGCTCGATTAATTTCGCATACCATAGCCAGGGTTAACATTCTTCCGAATCTTGAAGGATGGTGGAATTCTCAATTTAGATACCTTAGGGATGCCTCATGAATAAGAAAAACACCGCTGTTCTGAAACTATCGATCTGCGCCGTATTGGCGGCTCCGGCCTCAGCCCTTGCTTGTTCCAGTTGCGGCTGCACGCTGAGTTCCGACTGGGAAAGCCAGGGGATTTCCAGCCAAGAGGGATTCCGGCTTGATTTACGCTACGACTATATCAACCAGAATCAGCTCAGGAACGGCAGCGGAACGGCCAGCAGTGCGGCCCTGGCCGGCGCGCTGGCCGCCGGTTCCGTCGGCGAAACCGAGCAAAAAACGACCAATCATTACACCACCCTCGGCCTCGATTACAGTCCCAACCGGGCATGGGGCGTGAATGTTCAGATTCCCTATATCGATCGTGCGCACGATACCTTGGCCGCGGGAGACACCGACACCTCTTCTTCGCATACCCGCAGCTTGGGCGACGTGAAGCTGATCGGGCGCTACCAAGGGCTGTCGCCGGATGGCGACATCGGGCTGTTGTTCGGCGTAAAACTGCCGACCGGAGACTACCGGAATAATTTCTCCGCCGGTCCCGCCTCGCTCAATCCCGCGCCCGGAAACCAACTGGATCGCAGTCTGCAGCCGGGTTCAGGCAGCACGGATCTGATCGTCGGCGCTTACCGTTTCGGTTCCTTGAACAAAGACTGGGACTGGTTTGCCCAAGGCATTTACCAATACGCGGTGAAAACCGCCGACGAATACCGCCCCGGCAACTCGTTGAATATGAATGCCGGTTTCCGCTACATGGATTTCGGGAATTTCGTGCCGCAAATTCAGATCAACGCCAAGACGGGCCGGCCGGATGGCGGGCTGAATGCGGACACGTCCAATTCCGGCGGGGAAATCGCCTATCTCAGCCCTGGCGCCACCGTCGTCGTGTCTAAGTCGACGAAAGTCTACGGCTTCGTCCAATTGCCGCTTTACCAGCGGGTGGAAGGGTTTCAGCTCGCTCCGCGCTGGAATGCCTCGATCGGGGTCAACATAAGCCTGTAAGGGCTTGGTCCGGCTCAGTTCAACAGCGGCCGGACGAATTGCTCCAAGCTGGCCGCGTCGATCTTCTGGTCGCCGGACCAATCGCTTTTACGCAGCACGCCGTTGCGGTCGATCACATAAGACAGGGGTATGCGCCAAATCCGGCCGTAGCCCGCTATTTTTGCTTGTGAAATCAGCGCGGCCGGATAGCTGTACTGCTTGGCGGCGTCCCGAACGGCCGCTGCGTCGGCCGCGTCTTCGATGCTGACCGCGACGATTTCGAGGCCTTCCTTGCGGTGTTCCCGGTAGAACGCGTCCAAGGCGGGCATTTCTTCCCGGCAGGGCGGGCACCACGTCGCCCAGAAGTGCAATAAAACCACCTTGCCCTTGGTGTTTGCCGAGTCGATCGAACGGCCGTCCAGCGTCTGGATCTCGAACGCCGGCGCCGGGCTGCCTTCGTCCAGCGATGCCGCTAGGCTGGTAGACATCGGCATCCCGCCAATACAGGCGATCAGCGCCAGGCGATAAACGCTGTGCCACAGGGGCAACAGGCCGCCTATTTGTTTTCCTGTTTTTTTCACGCGAAATTCCTTTCTTTCGATAAGGCTTGTTGGGCTTGCCGCACTCGGCTTAAAGCGGCTTTGAGGAGCCGCCGCTGCAAAATCGCTTAGCGTTTCGGGCAAGCGATCTGAAAAACTTCCCGGTCTTCCAAGCGGATCGCCGTCATCGTGCCGCCCCATAGGCAGCCGCTGTCCAAGGCGATGGTGTTGGCCGTCATGCGGAAGCCGAGGGCCGACCAGTGGCCGAATATCAGCGTAGTATCCGCGCTGGCGCGCCCCGGTATGTCGTACCAGGGTAGAAAACCCGGCGGCGGCTGATCCGGCGCGCCCTTGTGGGTAAATTCCATTTCGCCCTCGGGCGTGCAGAAGCGCAGCCGCGACAAGGCGTTGGTAATTGTTCGCAAGCGCTCCATGCCGTTCAGGTCGTCCTGCCAGCGGTCGGGATGGTTGCCGTACATGTGCGCTAAAAACGTCCGGTAATCGTCGCTGCGCAAGGCCGTCTCGACTTCGCCCGCCAGTTGCCGCGCCCGGGCCACGCTCCATTGCGGCAGCAGGCCCGCGTGGAGCAGCGCGTAGCCGTTTTCCACGTGCATCAAGGGGCGCTTGCGCAGCCAGAGGAGCATTTCCTCGCGGTCGGGGGCGTCCAGAATGTCTTGCAGGGTATCGCCGCGGTGCAGGCGCTCGTATCCTTCGGCCACGGTCAGCAAATGCAGGTCGTGGTTGCCGAGCACGCTGATCGCGGCATCGCCCAGATTCTTGGCCCAGCGTAGCGTGGCAGCGGAGGACGGGCCGCGGTTGACCAGGTCGCCCACCAGCCATAGGCGGTCGTGGGCCGGATCGAAGGAAAGCTTGTCCAGCAGCCTGCGTAGCGTAGCAAAACAGCCTTGAATGTCGCCGATCGCATAGGTCGCCATGTTTAGTCCGTGAATAATGCGGCGCTGCGCCGGGGCGCTAGTGGGCGCGCCAGCGGGCGGAGGCTTGCCGCGAACCTGCGCCTCGCCGCTATTGCGGATATGCGGCAACGCCGCGTCAAATCATGTGCGGACAAGCGCTGAACTCCGGGCGCGGATGAATTCGACCAGGCGGTCGGCCGGCAGGGGGCGGCTGAAATAATAGCCCTGCAGTTCGTCGCATCCTTGATCCTGTAGAAAGCGTAGCGCTTCGCCGGTTTCCACGCCTTCGGCAATAACCGTCAAGTTTAGGCTGTGCCCGAGGTTGATCACGGCTTGGGCAATCGCGGCATCGTTGGGGTCGCTGATAATATCGCGCACGAAGGACTTGTCGATTTTAAGCTTATGGATGGGGAAGCGCTTCAGGTAGCTGAGACTGGAATAGCCGGTTCCGAAGTCGTCGATAGACAAGGAAATACCCATGGTCTTCAGCTTTTGCAAGGTAGCCGCCGCCTCGTCGGGATTGTGCATCAGGATGCTTTCGGTGAGCTCCAGCTCCAGCCATTCGGCGGGTAAGCCCGTCTCCTCCAAAACCTGGCGGATGAGCGCAAGCAATGAGCTTTGGCGGAATTGCCGCGCCGACAGGTTAACCGCCATCTTGAAGGGCGGCAATCCCTCCTGCCGCCATCGTTGCAGGTCGGTGCAGGCGGTGCGCAGAACCCATTCTCCGATCGGCACAATCATGCCGGTTTCCTCGGCGATCGGGATAAAGCGCGCCGGCGAGATCATGCCGCTTTCCGGGTGGTTCCAGCGCAGCAGGGCTTCCACCGCCATAATCCCCTCTGCGCCGAAGGCGGCCTGGGGTTGGTAGTGCAATTGAAATTCGCCGTTCTCCAGCGCGCGGCGCAGGCTGTTTTCCATGGTCAGGCGTTCCAGCGCGCGGTGCGTCATGTCCGGCGTAAAAAACTGGAACGTGTCCCGGCCTTCTTCCTTTGCCCGGTATAGCGCGATGTCGGCATTGCCGATCAAGCCTTCGGCGCTATCGCTATCGTCGGGGAATAGGCCGAGGCCGATGCTGGCGGTCATGAAAATTTCCCGTCCATCCAGCACAAATGGCTGTTTCAGGGCCTCGGTCAGTTTTTCCGCGACACGGGCGAGGTCCTCGACCTGCGTGAATTCCTTGACGATGAGCGCGAACTCGTCGCCCCCGAGGCGCGCCAGGGAATTGATGTCACTCAGCTCATGACGTACTCGCAGCGCGACGGCTTGCAGCAATTGATCGCCTAGGCCGTGCCCCAAGGAATCGTTGATCGCCTTGAAGCGATCCAGGCCGAAAATCAACAGGGCGAATTTTTTCCCGCTGCGTTTGGCGTGAAATACTTCTTGTTCCACCCGGTCGCGGAATAGCCGGCGATTGGGCAGCGCCGTCAGCGGATCGTAAAAGGCCAGGCGATTGATCGTGGATTCGGCCGATTTCTGTTCGCTGATGTCTTCGGTAATCGCCACCAAGTGGGTAGTTTCCCCCGCGCCGTCCTTGATCGGTGAAATGGACACCAGGCACCAGTACAAGTCCCCGTTTTTCTTGCGATTGTGAAATTCGCCGTGCCATTCTTTTCCGGCCAGAACGGTCTGCCACATGCGTTCGTAGACTTGCGGGGGCGTTTCGTTCGACTTCAGGAAAGCCGGGCTGAGGCCGATGACTTCTTCCGCCGTGTATCCGGTCAACTCGGCAAAGCGTGTATTGACGTACTCGATCGTGCCCGCTTTGTCCGTGATCATGATGGCGTTTGCGCTTTGTTCCACGGCCAGCGACAACTTGCGCAATTGCGCCTCGGCCTGCTTGCGCTCGGTGATGTCTTTAAACGACACGACGGAGCCGACGATGGCGCCTGCCTCGACGATGGGGGTGGAGACCATCTCGACGGGAAAGCCGGTGCCGTCCAGACGCCAAAACCATTCATCCGACGACTGGTGGGTGCGCCCGTCTTGTATCGCCGCAAAATTCGGGCATTCGCCGACAGGGTAAGGGCTGCCGTCCCGGTGGCTATGGTGCGTGGTTTGGTGCAGGGATTTGCCGATCAGCTCTTCGGGTTGGCAGCCTATCATCCTGGCGGCGGCCGGGTTGACGAAGGTGGTGTTGCCGTTCAGGTCTACGCCGCAAATGCCGTCGCCCACCGCGCGCAGGATCAATTCATTTTGCTGATATACCTTTTGCAGCTTTTCTTCGGCATGGCGGCTCGCGGTGACATCGACGCCGACGGCGATGATGTAGCAAACCTTGCCGTCTTCGTCCAGCAAGCCCGTATTGGACCAAGTAATCAGCCGCGGATTCCCCTGTCCGGCCCGCCAGCGGTTTTCGAAATGGCTGGGAAACTCGCCGGCCAGGAGCTTATGGTAGCGCGGCTGAACCGCTTCCCTGTCTTCCTCGGGGACTACGGTTTCCCATAATGTTTTGCCTTGAACCGCCGCTTGGGAAAGCCCCGAGAGTCGCTCGCAGGCCGTATTGAAGCGGACGATCCGCGCCTGATGGTCGAGCACCAGGATCAGCGCGCCGGCGGTTTCCATGATGGCGGAGACGAAATCCCGCTCTTTCTTCAGTTCCGCCTCGGCCTGCTTATGCGCGAGGATTTTATCCTGCAGCGCATGATTGGCATGGTATAGCTCCACCGTTTGCTGCTGCATCAACCGGTCCACCGAGGCGAAAGCCTGGTTCAATTCAAGCTCGACTTCCTGCCGTTCGGTCATATCGTGCAAGACGCCTTCGATTCCTTGCCGAGCGCCGTTTTTGTCCAGCAGCAAGCGGGCGTCGATGCGGATCAGCACGGGTTTGCCGGTTTGCCGGTTAAACCAGGCTTCGGCCTTGCGCACCTTGCCGTCGCGCAGCAGCGCGTCCATCCAGCGGCGAAAATCGTCCGCGTTGGCATGAAAGTCGCGGATATTTTGTCCCCGTGCGGCGGGCCGCCCGGGGAGCCCGAAAAATTCGGCAAAATCCGCGCTCACGTCCAGCAGGACGCCGTCCAGGCCGGCATGGAAGAGCACCGCCGGGACGTGGTCGAAAAAATCGCAATCCGGCTTTTCCGCTGCGCCGGCCGCTTCCTCGAATTGCATCCCGGGAAAAGCCCGGCGCAATTTTTCCAGGAGTATCGGCTGTTCGACGGGGCCATCGACAATAATCAAGTTACGGGGCATGGTTTACCGTGGGTTCCCGGGCTGGGGCATTAATTTATATCGAAGAAGAGTACCAGAATCCACGCGCCAATTCATCTTGCCCTTCCCGTCCACGGCCTAGGCCATTAGAATGCACGGTTTCCTCGCGGTGCCCGTTTCCATGCTTTCCCGTTTGAACCCCCCCCAGCGCGAAGCCGTCAAATATCTGGATGGCCCGCTGCTTGTGTTGGCCGGCGCCGGCAGCGGCAAAACACGCGTCATCGCGCACAAAATCGCCTACCTGATACAGGAGTGCGACTTTTCGCCCGCCAGTATTGCCGCCATCACGTTTACCAACAAGGCGGCGCGCGAGATGCAGGAGCGGGTCGGCCTGCTGCTGCAAGGCAAGTCCGGGCGCGGCCTGACGGTGGCTACTTTCCATTCCCTGGGGCTGCACATTCTGCGCCAGGAAGCGCAGGCTCTCGGCTACAAGCGGCAATTCTCGGTGCTGGACTCCGCCGACAGCACGCACTTGGTCAGCGAACTCCTGCAAACCACCGACAAGAACGAAATTCGCGGTATGCAACAGCATATCTCGCGCTGGAAGAATGCCATGCTCACGCCGGAGGCGGCTATACAGGCCTCGCAGGACGATGTGGAGCATCGGGCGGCGCGGATCTACCTGAGCTATCGCGATACCCTGCGCGCCTATCAGGCGATGGATTTCGACGACTTGATCCTGTTGCCGGCCCTGCTGTTCCAAGACAACGCCGAAGCACTGGAAAAGTGGCAGCGCAAGCTGCGCTATTTGCTGATCGACGAATACCAGGATACCAACTCCTGCCAATACCGCCTGGTGCGGCTGCTGGCCGGGGTGCGCGGCGCGTTCACCGCGGTGGGCGACGACGATCAGGCGATCTATGCTTGGCGCGGTGCCAACTCCGACAACTTGCGCCTGTTGCAGCAGGATTTCAGCCAATTGCACGTGGTCAAGCTGGAGCAAAACTACCGCTCCACGCTACGCATCCTGCGCTCGGCCAACAGCTTGATCGCCAACAACACCAAGCTGTTCGAGAAAAAACTCTGGAGCGAGCTCGGGCTGGGCGACACGATCCAGGTTATGGCGGCCAAGAGCGACGACCAGGAAGCGGAGGCGGTGGTCATGCGGCTGCTCGCGCACAAGTTCCAGCACCGCGGCAAGTTCTCCGATTACGCCATCCTTTATCGCGGCAATTATCAAGCGCGGATATTCGAGCAGGTGCTGCGCAACGAGCGGGCGCCTTATCAATTGTCGGGCGGCAGCTCGTTTTTCGACCGCGCCGAGATCAAGGACATCATGGCCTATCTGCGTCTGCTGGCCAATAGCGACGACGACCCGGCCTTTATCCGCGCCGTCACCACGCCGAAGCGCGGCATCGGCCCGCAGACCCTGGAGAAACTCGGCGCCTATGCCGCGCAACGCGGCGTGGGCTTGTTCGGGGCGGCTTTCGAATCCGGCTTGGAACACCAGTTGGGCGCCAAGCAGTACGAAACGCTGCTGGAATTTTGCCAGTTCATCAATCGCCTGGAAGAAAGCGCCCGCAAAGACCCCGCGGGGGAAGTGCTGGACGGCCTGCTGCTGGCCGTCGCCTATGAGAATTATTTGTACGACAGCGAAGAGCCGCGCCAGGCGGAAACCCGCTGGAAGAACGTGCAGGATTTCGCCGCCTGGCTGAAGCGCAAAGGCGAGGAAGACGAAAAAAACATCATCGAGCTGGCCCAGACCATCGCCCTCGTCAACATGTTGGAAAACCGCGACGAGCAGGAGGTCGATGCGGTTCGCCTATCGACCTTGCATGCCGCCAAGGGGTTGGAATATCCCCATGTTTTCCTGGTTGGCGTGGAGGAAGGCGTTCTGCCCCACAAGGAGTGCACGGACGACCACGCCAAGATCGAGGAGGAGCGCCGCCTGATGTACGTCGGCGTGACCCGCGCGCAACGCAGCCTGACCATCAGCTATTGCCGTAAACGCAAGCGCGGCGGCGAATGGCAAGCGTGCGAACCGAGCCGTTTTATCGAGGAGCTGTCCCAGGAAGACGTGCGCTACAGCGGGCGCGAGGAACAGGGTTCGGAGGAGGAGGTCAAGCAGGCGGGCAATGCGCGCCTGGCGCAGTTGAAGGCGATGTTGAAGAAGGACGAAACCAAAAGCGAAGCTTGACCGCTTCATTCCGCGATCGGCGGCATGCCTTACGGTTTTTTGGAGCAAAAAAAAAGCGCGGTTGCTAACGCGCTTTTTTCGGGGTGGGAGGCGTTTACTTGGCCAAACCCACCATGTAGTCCACCGCGGCCTTGACGTCGGCATCGGCTAGACCGGCGTTGCCGCCCTTGGCGGGCATCGTCCCGCTCTTGCCTTGGAATCCGCCCAGTGCGTGCTTGTACAGCGTTTCTTTGCCTTGTGCGATGCGCGGGCCCCAGGCGCTCTTGTCGCCTGCCTTGGGTGAGCCGGCTGCGCCGGTCGCATGGCAAGCGGAGCAGGTCGAGTCGAACGTCGCCTTGCCCTTGTCGCCTGCAGTGGCCGCGCCGGCTGCCGGAGCCGCTGCGGCGGCAGGCGCTTGCTTGGGTTCGGGCGCTTTGAAGTTGGCGCCGGCCTGGTTCGCCATATAGGCGATGGCGCCAGCCACTTCATCGTCGCTCAAGTCGGACGCGCCGCCGCGGGGCGGCATCGCGCGCAAGCCGCTGATCGCATGTTTGATCAAGGTGGCATAACCCTGTGCAATCCGTGGGCCCCAGGCTGCCTTATCGCCGATTTTCGGAGAGCCCAGCGCGCCTACGCCGTGGCAAGCGATACACACCGACTTCACAACTTCTTCGCCGCTGCGGCCGCCTTGGGCGGCGCTGGCGGCGCCGACTGTCGCTTCGCCTACCGGTTTGATGCGTTCGGCGATAATCGCCTCTTCGCTGGCCGCATCGCTATGCTGGGCGTGCGTTGCAGCGTAATGGAGAATGTGATTGGTAATCAGGGTAAAGACAAGCAACACGGGAACCAGTGCGCCGACGACGGCAAGAAGGAACTGGGATACAGTTGTTTTGGGCATCTCGGAATGGTGACTCATTGCTTTCTGATCCTTAACTGTCGAGTGTAAAAATCCGGCAATTATAATGGCAATTGGGCGCGCTGCAAACAAAACAGCGTAGACGGCCTATTTAAAAACCGCTATTCTTGCCCGTTATGCGCCCATAGCTCAGATGGATAGAGTGTTGGTTTCCGAAGCCAAAGGTCACAGGTTCGACTCCTGTTGGGCGCGCCAATCATGCATGAAAAAGGGAGCTAAATCAGCTCCCTTTTTCAATTCTGCCGGGCGCTATAATGCGGCGATTGCGTTCGATCCCTACGAGGTTACACCCGGATGTCCATTCACGAAATATTTGTCGACGGCGGCGGTTGCTTCACGCTGCCCGAGCCGGCAAGGCAAGATTTGCTTTCCTTGCCGGCGGACGAACTGGTCGCTACGCCTGGCGCTAAATTCAAGCTTCAACCCGAGCTCGCGTTCATCCCCTTGAACTGCGTCTTGTTCTGGACGCGGAGCGAGCATCTCGATCTGCAGCGCGCGCTGGCAAGTTTGCCCGCTGACGTGGAGAATGCGCCCGGCCTACGCCGCCGCCTGCTCGATATGGCGCATCTCTTGTCACCCGATGGGCAGGGCCGGCTGTGCCTGCCCCAGACGCTGCGCGATATTGTTCCCCTCGCCGGGGCCGCATTGTTGCGCAAACGCGAGGGGCGGTACGAGCTGTGGAGCTCTTCCGGTTTCCAGTGCCGGATACGCTGACGCTGAAAAGCACCCGGTAAATTCGGATTCGGCATCCCGTTCCGGGCCGGGCCGGGCTTTCCGCTTTAATCTGTGCGCATCCAGTGACAAATTGCCTATCGATCCCTAGTCAAATCGTGCTAGTATCCCAAGCTTTTTCGACCAGGCCGCCGCCGTAAATAGATAACATAATGAAAAACAATGAAAAAGTAGCGATTTCCCTGGCCCTTGCCGGCTTGTTTCCCAGCTTGGCGCTGGCCACCAACGGTATGAACATGGAAGGCTACGGCGCCATGGCCTTGGGTATGGGGGGCGCGTCGATGGCCTACGATAACGGCACGGCCGCGATGATGAACAACCCGGCCACCATGGCTTTGATGGCGGATGGTTCCAGGCTCGACCTGGCTTTCGGTTTCCTCGGGCCGGACGTAAAGTCGTCCGCCGGCGGGGCCGCTTCGCGCTCCAGCGCGGACGCCTTTTCCATGCCCGCCTTCGGCTGGATACGCAAAACCGGCCCATGGCTCTACGGCGCGGGTATTTACGGCCAGGGCGGAATGGGGACGGAGTTCGGCAGCACGTCGATGTTCGCCAATCCCGGCCAGCAAAATCCATCGCCAGGCTTGGTCAACCGCTCGGAAGTGAGCATGGGGCGCGTGATATTGCCCTTGGCCTACCAAGTCAAACCGGACTTGAGCATCGGCGGCTCGCTGGATTTCGTGTGGGCCGGCATGGACATGCAAATGGCGATGAGCGGCAACGATTTTTTCCGCATGGCGGGCGGCGTCTCGCCGGTCGGGCTGGCCACCGGCAGCATGGTCAGCGCGTTTCAAGGCATGGTCGGGCCGGGCGCGGGGCAACTGAATCCGGCTAATCCGGTGAACTGGGGTTATTTCAATTTCTCCAACGACAACAAGTACACCGGCCAGGCGACCACCAACGGCTACGCGGGCAAAATCGGCGTGGTCTACAAAATCAACGCGAAAACTACGCTGGGCGCCACCTACCACAGCCGTACCTGGCTCAAGGATCTGCAAGCCGACCAGGCGACCATCGCCTTCAACACCAATTTCAACGGGATGCCCGCGGCGCAAACCCTGCCCGTGTCGGGGTCGATCAAAGTCAGGAATTTTCAGTGGCCGGACACCTTCGGCGTCGGCATCGCCTATCAGGCCAGCGAGCGCTGGCTATGGGTGGCGGACTACAAGCGCATCGATTGGGCCAGTACCATGAAGGACGTGCGCATGACATTCGACGCCTCCGGCAATACGGGCGGCGCCGCGGCCTTCAACGGCTCGTCTATGGACGTGACTTTCTACCAGGACTGGCGCGACCAGCATGTGTTGATGGCGGGGGCGTCCTATAAGGCGGGCGACAAGCTTACCTTGCGCGGCGGTATCAATGTGGCCAACAATCCGGTGCCGGATACGCGCCTGAACTACCTGTTTCCGGCCATCGTCAAGAACCACGCTACCTTGGGCGCGGGATACGTTTTCAACAAGGCTTCGTCGCTGGACTTTGCCTACAGCCATGCCTTCCAGGCGACCGATGTGTCCAGCGCGACGGGCGTGACCACCAGCCACGAGCAGAACAATTGGCAGTTGGTGTATAGCTACCGTTATTGAGCGGATTGGCCGCGCGTTGCGCGGTTAATCGTAGTTCTTGTGGATATGGCGTTTGCCGGGGCGTTTCTTCTGCGTAATCACCCCTTTGACGTCTTCCTTGCGCGCCAGCTTCTGCATCGGGTAAGCGTCGTTGAGGGGATTGAGATAGAGGCCGTCTTCCCGGAACAAGACCTGGCGGAAAATCAGTTCGCCGTCGTGTTCGGCGATGACGAAGGAGCCGTCGTGCATCAAATCGAGGACGGGTTCGATGATGATGATCTCGCCGTCCTCGAACTCGGGCAGCATGCTGTCGCCCAGCACCATCAGCGCATAGGGCTCGCGCTCGGCGCAGTTGCTGACTTCGGCGTGTTCCGACTCGATCTTGACGGTGAGGGGGATTTTCATATTTTCTATCATGTTCTTGCCTTTTACGATGTCGGCCTCGCTAGGCCGAATTCAGTCATTATATCCGTTAGTCGAGTCCCAGCGCAGCGCCGCCTCGTCGTCGCTTTCCCGCGCGTCCACCCAGCGCGCGCCGTCCGGCGTTTCTTCTTTTTTCCAGAAGGGCGCGCGGGTTTTCAGGTAATCCATGATGAACTCGCAAGCGGCAAAAGCGTCCTGGCGGTGCGCGCTGCTGGCCGCGACCAGCACGATCTGGTCGGTGGGCAGCAAGGGTCCGACGCGGTGGATCACCAAGGTATCGTAGAGCTCCCAGCGCTGCTTGGCCTCGGCGACGATTTCCTCCAACGCTTTTTCCGTCATGCCGGGGTAATGTTCCAGGGTCATCGCGCTGACTGCCGTGCCCTCGCTCAAATCGCGCACCAGGCCGACGAAGCTGGCGACCGCGCCGATTTTCGGATTGCCGCGGCGGAGCTTGAGAATTTCTTCGCCCAGATCGAAATCCGCTGTTTGCACCCGCACGCTCATATCAGCCTCCCGTCACCGGGGGAAACAAGGCCACTTCGCAGCCGTCGGCGAGCGGCGTGGCAGGATTCGCCATGTCCTGATCGACCGCGATTCGCACCGGCTTGCCCGGCGCCAGTTCGGTCTGCCAGGCGCCGCCCCGGGCGCGCAAATGCGCGATGAGGTCGCCCACCGTGCTCAGGCTGGACGATAGCTCGATTTGCTCGCGATCCAGACCCAGCGATTCGCGCAAGCGGGCGAAATACAATACGGTAATCATGTTCCTCCCTATCCCAACAGTTCGCCGAATGGGATGAAGGTCACGGCATCTCCTCGGGCCACGGTGGTGTGTTCGCGAATTTCCACCAGACCGTCGGCCCAGGCGGCGGACGTCAGCACGCCTGAACCCTGGTTGGGATAAAGCGCGGCGAACGGAATCCCGCCATCGTCGTGGCGCAATTTAGCGCGCAGAAACTCGCGCCGCTCGCCGGCTTTTTTCCAGTCGAAGTCCGCGCTCACTTTAAAGCGCAAGGGCGCGACTTTCTGTACGCCCTGGCAACGCAGCAGAAAGGGGCGGACAAACAAGCTGAAGGTGACGAAGGCCGATACCGGGTTGCCCGGCAGCCCGAGGAAAAAGGCCTTGCCCACTTCGCCGAAAGCCAAAGGTTTGCCCGGTTTCATCGCCACTTTCCAGAGCGTGAGCCGCCCCTCGATTTCCACGGCCGCCTTGACGTGGTCTTCCTCGCCCACCGAAACGCCGCCGCTGGTTATCACGATGTCGGCCTGGGCGGCGGCCTCCTGGAG
>JAIOJO010000288.1 GCA_019911985.1 Sulfuricellaceae bacterium
CGCCAATGCAACGAACTGGACGGGGTGATCGTGCCGTCCACCGCGATGCTCGAAGTGCTGCAGAATTACGGCGTCGTCACACCCACCCAGATCATTCCCACCGGCCTGGCGCTGGACAACTTCGTCCCCAGCGACGGCGCGGCCTTCCGCGCCAAGTTCGGCATTGCCGCCGACCGGCCGACGGTACTGTTCGTCGGCCGCACCGCGTTCGAAAAAAACATCGACTTTCTGCTGCGCGTGACGGCGAAAATCAAGCAGTCGCTCTCCGGCATCTTGTTCGTCGTGGCGGGCGAAGGCCCGGCGCTGGAGGGCCTGAAATCTCAAGCCGCGTCCCTGGGCATCGCGGACAACGTCAATTTCGTCGGTTACCTGGAGCGCTCGCACGCCTTGCGCGCCTGCTACCGCGGCAGCGACGTGTTCATTTTCGCCTCGCGCACCGAAACCCAGGGCCTGGTCTTATTGGAAGCGATGGCGCAGGGCATACCGGTGGTGTCCACGGCATTCATGGGTACCCGCGACATTCTGGTCGAAGGCAAGGGCGCGCTGATTGCCGACGAGGACGTGGACGACTTTGCGGCCAAAACGCTGTCGCTGTTGCAGAACAAATCGCTGTGCGGCGAAATCGGCGAAGCCGGACGAGAGTATGCGCTGAAAGAGTGGTCGATGGACGCGGTGGCGGAACGGGTGCTGAACTTCTACTGGCAAACCTCGGCTCAACGCGAGGCGCAGCTCAGCCCGGCGGCGACAGTCTAAGGAAGGGTCGGCAAGTGCGGCTTAAACGCTACGAAACGAGCAAACGGCGTGCGCCGCGCCCAGCCCTGGCGGGCGCGCAATTTTATAAAACGGCTTCCAGGCTCGCGAGATGCGCGGCACCCGCCGGGATAGGGCGCTCACCGGCGTGCGAACGCGCCAGCGACATCCAATTGTTCTGCACGTCATGCAAATGAAATTCGGCGGTTTCGAGGCGCGAGCCGATTTCGGCGAACTCCGTTTTCTCCGTCGCCATCCCCACTTGGCGGCGGGCGCGCAGCAGCTCCGCGACGATTGCATCGATTTGCTGTTCGATCACCTCTTTGATAAGCATATAAACCTCTAACCGCTGTTAAAAAAGCCCAGACACCTTAGCATGGGTTTGTTACACATTTATGTGTCCGGCATGGAACGGCGGCCGACTGCCCCAATACCCAGGCCCCATCTTCAGCCCGGCGCTCATAAATTATAATTTTTACATATCATCAACTTACATAATATAGCTGAAGGCGATCCCGGCCCCGGTTCATGATTTCTTAAACAAATTGTAACCAATCCGTTACAAATCGACCTTAATGTGTACCCATCCGAATCGTCACCTCAGAGGTACACATGCTCTCTTCCGCACTGCAGATCGCCGCACCCGTCCATCATGACCGGCTCACGGTAAACCTGGCTCGCACGGAGGAAGAAATTCGCGAGGCGCAGCGCCTGCGCTACAAGGTTTTCGCCGAGGAAATGGGCGCCCGCTTGCCGAAGAACGCCGAAGGCTTGGACCGCGATATTTTCGATCCTTATTGCGACCATTTGCTGGTGCGCGATAGTGCATCGGGCGAAGTGGTCGGCACCTACCGTTTGCTGACCGCCCGGCAAGCGCGCAAGATCGGCAGCTTCTATTCGGCGCAGGAATTCGACCTGACCCGCCTCGGCCACCTCTTCGACAACGTCGTTGAAATCGGCCGCTCCTGCGTGCACCCCGATTTCCGCAGCGGCGGCGTGATCGCGCTGTTGTGGTCCGGCTTGGCGCGTTACGCCAGCGAAAACAAGGCCGAGTATTTGATGGGCTGCGCCAGCATCGGCATGGCCGACGGCGGGCACCTCGCCGCCAGCCTGTACCGCAAATTGGAAGCTAAAAATCTGAGTCCGGTGGAATGGCGCGTCTTTCCGCGCAACCCCTTGCCGCTGGAAGCGCTCAACAACACCCTCGACGCACCCGTGCCGCCGCTGATCAAGGGCTACCTGCGCGCCGGCGCCTATGTCTGCGGCGAGCCGTCCTGGGACCCCGACTTCAATACCGCCGACCTGTTGATCCTGCAGCCGATGAAAAACGTGAACTCCCGTTACGCCCGCCACTTCATGGGAGGCTCAAAATCAAGCGCGAGTTGATTGTCGCCCGGCGCAGCCTTAGGCTGGCTCTCCACCTCCTTCAAGGCGTCACCACCGCCGCGCTGATCTACCCCTTCTGCTCGCGGCTCAACCGCCGCCGCCTGGTCAAGCGCTGGTCGGCGCTGTTGCTCAAGCACCTCGGCGTCAAGTTGACGGTGCGCGGCGATTTTTGCCGGGAAAACACGCTGCTGGTCGCAAATCATATTTCCTGGCTGGATGTTTATCTGATCAACGCCTTCGAGCCGGTGCGCTTCGTCTCCAAGGCCGACGTGCGGAAATGGCCGGTGATCGGCTGGCTGGCCTCTAAAACCGGCACCCTGTTCATCGAGCGGGAAAAACGCAGCGACGCCGTGAAAGCCAATCACGATATCGCGCGGGTGATCGCCGAGGGCGACGTCGTGGCCTTTTTCCCCGAGGGCACGACCACCCGCGGCGATACCTTGCGCCCCTTTTTCGCCTCGCTGTTTCAGCCGGCCCTGGCCGCGCGCACCCAGATCCAGCCGGTCGCCATCCGTTACCTCAAGGACGGAGAAAGCCACGACCCGGCGCCGTCCTATGCCGATCTCGACACTTTCATGGATTCCTTGAAGCGCATCGTGTGCGCGCCGCTGGTTCGCGCGGAACTGGTGTTCACCCCGCCGATAGACTCGGACGGGCTGGATCGGCGGCAACTGGCCAGGCTGGCGGAATCCGCCATCGCCGAGGCGCTCAAGCTGGAAGTGGCCGGCGCCTGAATCCAGGCCTTCTCCAGCGCCAAACGAGCGAACCGCTGATTAAATCCGTTCGCATTGAGCCCTTCGACTTCGCTCAGGAGACCCTTGTCGAAATGCGCTCCATATGAATCTTAGAGACTAGGGAAGCGCTGATTTATTCGCTCCGTTCGGGCTGAGCTTGTCGAAGCCATTTGTAACATTATGATTTACATGGAAGGCCCTTCGACGAGCTCAGGGCGAACGGATTTAATCAGCGTTTCCCTAGCAAGGTTCGACAGGTTCAGCCCGAACGGAGCGAATGAATCAGAGGCTCCCTAGATAACAGCCTGATTTTCCAATTCCTGCAGCAGTCCCAGCAGGATGCTGGATTCCTGGGTCAGCGCCCGCAGCAAGTCGGCAATTTCGTTATGCGGGGCATCGCGCTCCGCAGCGTCGATGAGCTTCCGCCCCGCCTCGTGGAGGCGGCGATGCGGCTCTTCCAGCAGGTCAAACGCGCGGCGGCCCTTGAACTCCTGCCCATGGCCATAGATCCAGCAGCCCAGCCTGCATTGGGTGTGATCCATTTCCGCCGTGAATCGCCTCACTTTGCCGGCCGAACCCTCGAAGGAAGAGTTAATGACCTGATCTATCAGCGTTTTGCGCCAATGAATGTGATCCAATTGGGCGATGTGAATTAAGCCGATAGGCAATCCCGACCAGCGCGGGTCTTTTTTGATAAAAGTCAGGAACGCCTCCATGGGCAGAGGCCGCCCCATCCAGAATCCTTGAGCCTCGGTGCATCCCGCCTGCATCAGGAAATCGTATACTTCGGAAGTTTCAATCCCTTCGGCGACGATGTTTATGCCTAATATATGCGCCATTCGGATGCTGGATTGGATGATGGCCGTGCATTTCGGGCATTCGTGCATCCGGCCGATCAAGCCCTTGTCGATCTTGATCACGCTGAAAGGCCACAGGCTCAAGGTATCGATGGAAGAGTAGCCCGTGCCGAAATCGTCCATCGCCAAGGTAAGCCCCAGATCGACCAGGGTCTGCAGATAAACCCGCGCAATCGGCTTGCTGCCGTCGAGGATGGACGCTTCGGTCAATTCTATCTGCAAGCGTTTCGGATCGACCTTTTTGCAGAGAACCGCATCGCGGATCAAATCGGTGATCTCGGGCGAGGCAAAATCCTGCGCGGTGAGGTTGAACGAGACGGTGAGCGCGTCGTTGACATCGTGAATGATGAGTAAATCGGCGATCAGTTTGGGGAACATCGAGCGCGCGATTTCAGTAATAAAGCCGGATTCTTCTGCGAGAGGGATAAATTCCGCCGGCGGAATCACCGTGCCGTCCGGCTCGATCCATCTCAGCAAGGCTTCCGCGCCGCTGGTTTTGCCGGTCACAAGCGAAATTTTGGGCTGGTAATAGTAGACCAAGCGGCCCTCGGCCAACGCCGATTCAAGTTCTGGCAAGGAGATCGTAGTGCCGGCCAAGTTCTTCCCCATTCTTCCCGTTTCGCCAGAGCCTCAAGCGCTAAGCGCTACCGGCTGGCTCCCGGCAGCGGCTTCCTCCCACACCACGCGATCCTTGCCGCCATGCTTGGCGAGGTACATGCGGCGGTCGGCAATCTCCGCCAAGCGGCGCCAATCTTCCGTACCCTCCAGGGTCCGTTCCGCCAGGCCTATGCTCGCCGTGACCGGCCGTCCGTCGGGCCGGATACCGAGACCGTTCACCCGCAATCGCTCTATGCCTTCCAAAGCGTCCGCGCAATAAGCGTTCGGAAAGACGATGATAAACTCCTCGCCGCCCCAGCGCGCCAGCATGTCGCCGGTGCGCAGGGTATGGCGTATGTTTTCCGCCACGGACGCGAGTACGCGGTCGCCGGCCTCATGGCCATAATTGTCGTTTACCGCCTTGAAGTTGTCGATGTCGATGAAGGCCAGCGACAAGGGCGATTGGCTGCGGACGGAGAGGATGAATTGTATGTCCAGCAACTCCTCGCCGGACGATCGGGAAAAACAGCCGGTCAGCGGGTCCCGTATCGACTGCCGCACCATCGCGATCATGAATCCGAGCTGGCTCATGCCCGCCAGGATCGCCACGGTAGCGATCAGCAGCAACAACCAGAAAGTACCGAGAAAAGCGCTGGTGCTGATTTCGTTGACCCTGGCCAGCTCGGTATACAAATCCACCAGCAGCACCGGGGCCGCGAAGGCCGCCCCTTCCACCACCGTCAACGGAAACACGCTCAAGCCCGCCGCCATGATGAAAGGCAGGAAAGCATAGCCGGTGGAAACCGCCACCGCCAAGCCAGCCAGGTGGTATAAGGAAATAAGATGCTGGGAGTAGATGAAAAACAGCGTGGGAATGGCGAACATCGCGGCCAGCGCGAGATAGGCGTCGAGCATGCGGTTGGATCGGCGATAGGAAAACGCCAGCGTGGCAAAGGCGATGCTGACCACGATACGCCCCACCGCCAGCAAAGTGGACAGCGGCCAGGCAAAAACGACCATGTCGACCACGATCCACAAGGGCGTCAGCACGGCGAACAAGGCGGCCACCAAGCGCACACGGGAAATCATCATCGTCGCGCGGCGGGTCGTCAGGAGCGCCATATGCTTTTT
>JAIOJO010000289.1 GCA_019911985.1 Sulfuricellaceae bacterium
GTACGAAGTGATTGTCGTGGACGACGGATCTACCGATGGAACGGGGGATATGGCGCGGGCAACGGGCGCTAATGTGCTCACCCACCCCTACAACAAGGGCTACGGGGCCTCCTTGAAAACGGGCATCAGGTTCGCAACCAATCGCACCGTTATTTTTCTCGATGCCGACGGACAGCATGATCCGAAAGATATTAAACGCCTACTAGTCGAACGTCAGGCTTACGATATGGTTGTCGGGGCACGCAAAGGCACGGCAGGCTCGCCGCTTTGGCGCAAGCCTGGGAAGGTCTTCCTTGGCTGGCTGGTCAACCAACTCACGGGTAGAAAAATACCTGACTTTAACTCAGGCTACCGGGCCTTGGATCGGGAAATGGCGCTACGCTTTTTACCCATCATGCCGGATGGGTTTTCCTTTTCGACTACCAGCACCATTGCGGCTTTCAAGGGCGGTTATCTAGTTCAGTACCTGCCGATTGAAGTGGCGAAGCGTGTCGGCAAAAGTACCGTCACCGCTGCCGATGGATTCCGCACCATCATGCTGATTATTCGGCTGGTCACACTTTTTGCCCCGTTGAGGGTGTTTCTCCCAATTAGTGCGGTCACATTTTTGATTGGCCTTCTGTTCACCGTTCATGGATATATCTACTTTGGTGCGGCAAGTGTGAAAGGGCTGATCGCGTTGTTGGCGGCGGTACAGTTTTTTCTTTTTGGTATTTTAGTAGATCAGGTTGTCGCTGTTCGACGGGGCGAGACGATTAATCGTTAAATTTAGAGTCAGAGATGGTGTAATGAGCGACAAATTGAATTCTGTTGAGGCGCAGCGCCTTCGGTATGACAAAGAGGCTTCGGTTTATGAAAGGCATCACGGACACGAACTAAATCAGAAGTACAGAGATTTGTTTATTCGGGAAAAGATGCTTGATTTTGACTTAAGCGGCAAAGAAGTGTTGGATGGAATGTGCGCATCAGGCATAGAAACTGGCTTCCTGCTTTCGCGCGGTGCTCGTGTAACCGGCCTTGATATATCGGGCAACAACATTGCGTTATATAAATCAAAGTGGGGGTGTTCCTCACATATTGCGAGCATTCACCAAACTGGATTGCCGAGCGAAGCATTTGACGTGGTTTATATTTTTGGTGGGCTCCACCATGTTATACCGCTGTTAGACGAAACGATGCATGAGATTCACCGGGTTCTGAAGCCTGGCGGATATTTTGTTTTTGTAGAGCCAAATAAAGATACTTTCGCCAATAAGTTTCGCGAGCTATGGTACAAGGCTGACAGTCGTTTTCAGGCTGATGAAAAAGCCATATCTTACCCGGATTTTGCTAATAAATACCTGGGCAAGTTGTTTGCTGAAGACAAGACGATTTACGGTGGAAATGTCGCTTATTTGCTCATAGCTCAATCATTAATACTAGGCATCCCGGAAGTAATTAAGCTGGCCATGTTTCGCCTGCTATTTTTTGTCGAGCGAACGATCGGGGCTACGAATATGCTGCCAAAATTATTTTTTGCTGCACGCTGGAAGAAAATTTGACAACCACACATCAAGATGTTTTCTGTCGTTGAATGCACGACGTACGATGCTGATGTGTGGGACGCTTTCGTTGCAAGGGCGTCGGGGACTTATTGCCACCTGTTCGGCTGGAAGCGGGTTTTTGAGCGAACTTACGGGCTGCAAACTCACTATCTCGCCTTTCGGTTTGCTGACACATGGCTCGCCGTATTGCCCGTGGCAGTGATGCCACGATTGCCGGGAGGCGCAGTAAAAGCGGTCTCGTTGCCCTACTGTAACTATGGTGGCTTGCTTACTGCGCCGGGAGTGGATGCGAAGTCGTTGAAGGCGGCGGCCATTAAGTATCTGACTAACATAGGCGTTGGCAATATTGAGTTCCGGGAACAGGCGCCCGGCTTGCCGGATACCGGCGAGGTGACGATGGTTCTCGCTTTACCCGAGAGTTCCGAGCTGTTGTGGAAACAGGTTGGCGACAAGGTGAGGAATCAGGTTCGCAAGGCACAACGATCCGGGTTGGCGTTACGCTGGGGTGTAGATCAGGGCGATGATCTTTACG
>JAIOJO010000290.1 GCA_019911985.1 Sulfuricellaceae bacterium
GGTCGATATGATCGTCTCGATGGCAGGGAGCTACGGAAAAAAATTATCGGCTATTGCCGGCGCAAATTTCAAGCAAATCTGGCTTTCCATTACCGGAAAAAATCCGACTATTGTTTTTGATGATGCGGATATCGCGTTGGCGGCAAAGTCTGTCGCTTGGGGAGCCAATTTCGTCTCCGGCTTGGTCTGCACGGACATTGAAGTGGTTTTGGTGCACCAGCGTATCGCAAAGGAGTTTAAACAGGCGCTGCTGCAAGAGGTTGAAAAGCTGAAGGTAGGCGATCCTTGGGATCAAGACGTCGATATCGGCCCCATCGTTTTTCAGAATATCCTCGATAACGCCAATAAACAACTGGATGCGGCCATCGAGGAAGGTGCGCGCATCCTCTGCGGCGGCAAAAGCGCTGGCGAGTTCTGGTCGCCTACTATTGTCGAGGACGTGACCGAGACGATGGCTATCGTCAATCAACGGACTTCGGCACCTATTACGCCGCTCATCGAGTTCGATTCGGACGACGAGGCCATACGTATCGCTAATCGAAATCCATACGGCTTGCGTGCCGCCGTCTTTACCAAAAGCATCGACCGGGCCTTTGCCGCAACAAGGGGATTGGCGGCTGGCGGCGTGATGGTGAATCACGCGCCCTTTCATCACCATACTATTTATCCCGACGGGGGGTACAAGGAAAGCGGACTGGGCACCCTGAGATACTTGATCGAGGAGCTGCGCCGAAAAAAATTGGTCGTATTTCATGGTCTCGCCACGTCGAGTGGCCAATCCTGATGACCGGCAGGGATTGTCTACTGACCACAGGGATCACGCCGGTTCCCGATTGGGTCGCCAGGGAAATGCAAAGACCGATGGTAGACGGGCACGGGCTTGAAGCGGCGGCTCTGGTTGCGAATGTCAGAAAAGGCATGGCTGCGGTCATGGGGACGGCCGGTGAGGTTTTTTTGTTTCCGGGCACAGGAACGGGCGGTCTAGAGGCTTCGATCGTGAACCACTTGTCCCCAGGCGACCGGGTTCTGGCGTGCACCAATGGGTTTTTCAGCGAGCTTTATGCGGATATCGCAGAAAAGCTGGGAGCGGACGTACAGAAATTAGCATTTGAATGGGGAAAATGCATCGATTGGTCGAGAGTGGCCGATGTTCTTAGGCAAGACCGTTCCCAGAATATCAAAGCAATTCTGCTTACCCATCATGAAACGTCTACGGGCGTATTGACGCAACTCGATGGCTTGCGCGAGGCAAAAGGGAGCCACCCCGCGCTGGTCATGCTCAATGCCTTGAGTTCTGCCGGGGGAACGGAGTTGCAAACGGATTTTTGGGGGGTAGATGTCATAGTGACGTGTTCCCACAAGGGCTTGATGTGCCCTCCGGGAATCACGTTTGTTTCCGCCAACGAGCGCGCGAAAGAACGGCAGGCTTGCGCGAAGATGCCGAAGGCTTATTGGGATATAGGCAACCAGCGGCATTGGCTATCGCGGGGGGTGACGCCGTTCGACCCTCCCTTGAGTCTACTTTATGGCATCGACAAGGTGCTCGAATGCCTGCAGAACCGCACGGAAGCGCAAGAAATCTATCGGCGGGTTGCCTCGAACGCCACCTTGTTTCGGGATTGTCTGGATGAGATGCCTGTCGAAATAGTCGCCGATGTTCATTGTCGAGCGCCTCACTGCACCGTGCTGCGATTCCCGGAATATATTGTTCCAGTCGAAGTGAAGGGATTGCTGAAGTCGGGATTTGGCATACTCGTAAGCTCCGGGATGGGAAGGCTGTCTTCTGCGACGCTGAGAGTGAATCATCAGGGCTGGGTTTTCCCCAGGGACATGTTCGCGCTACTTTTTGCGCTGCGGGCCTTTTTTGAGGTGGCGCCGGCCGGTAGTGCGTGCGATGGAGCGGAAATCGCCTCAAGCAGCAAAGCGTTTGGCGGATAAAGCATGTCCACAGTCATGAGGAAATTTCGCGAGGGATGCGACCGCTTAAGCCAAACTTTGGGCCTCGACGGAAATATGGTCGCCGTCACCTTTACGGATGAGGTTCCTCCTCATCTTCAATCGGCCGATCCGGTGGTGGCGTGTCAAGCTATTCAGGACGCAAGATACGGCAAGACAGTCGTTTTGAATAAAGAAAATTCAAAATGTTTAGGCGCTTCGTATTTCTTGGGGTTCGATCCGTTTTCGCCCTTGGCTTACGATTATTGGGTCGAGAACGAGCAGTCCCTCTACGACAAATATGCCGCAACGACGATGGTGCATATGTTGCCTCGTCCGTGTTTGAATCGGGCACGTTTTATCGTTCTTTCGCCAGCAACTGAGGTTCCCGATAGTCCCGATTTGGTGCTGGCGATATGTAATGCCGAACAAACATCAAGACTGCTGGGCTTGCATATTTTTAAGACGGGCGTTCCCGCCAAGACTTACAGCTATGGAGCGACCTGCCAATCGGCCATTGGGGTACCCATCGCGACGATGGAGCTCAATGTCAGTTTCATCGATCTGCCTAGCCGGCAAATTGCCGAGTTCGAACCCAGCGAACAAATCGTCACCATCCCGTTCAGTCAGATGCAGAACGTGTTCGATAGCATCGATGGCTGTATCAACGGAACGGCCGAACCAAAATTCAACCGTAAAGGGCGGGTTTTTCTGAGAGGCGATTGGAAGAAACCGTCTGGCAATTGAAGTCCATTTCACCGAGAGGGTATAAGTATGATGCCTAACATTGTTGTTAGCGGTACTGGGTCTTATGTTCCAGATAAGGTGCTTACCAATGAAGAGTTGGTTAAGACACTGGCTCTGGACGGAATTCAGAGTTCCGACGAATGGATCGTGTCGCATACGGGGATACGGGAGCGCCGGATCGCCGACAAAAGCGAATCCACCTCAGGACTCGGTGCCATCGCTGCGGCGAGGGCTTTGGAGGGGGCAAATTTAGAAGCGGATGAGGTCGATCTCATCGTGTGCGCCACCTCGATACCGGATATGTATTTGCCTTCTACCGCCTGCCTGATCCAGGGGAAATTGGGTGCCAACAAAGCCGTGGCTCTGGATGTAAATGCCGCTTGCTCCGGTTTTATTTATGCGCTGGCTACGGCCTATTATTTCCTCAAAGCGGGAAAGCACCGGAATGCCTTGGTGATCGGTGCGGAAACCTATTCAAGAATTTTGAATTGGAAAGATCGGTCGACTTGCGTTTTCTTCGGGGATGGGGCCGGCGCTGTCGTGCTGCAAAAATCTAACCAGAAAGGTATTTGCGAAATATACCTTGGCGCCGATGGGAGTAACGGCGAGTCTATCCATGCGCATGCATGCGGAATCGCTTCGCATGACGACGGATCCAATGCCAGAGGAATCGGCGGAAAGTTTTGGATGAATGGACGCCAAGTATACGATTTCGCGATAGAGGCTTTTCCGTTTGCCGTCAATACATTGCTGGAGAAGCTCGGCTATACGGTAAAGGATATCGATTTGCTGATTTCACACCAAGCCAATATCAATATTATCCGCTCGTCTCTTGTTACTTTGGGTCTTCCAGAAACCAAGGCCTTTATCAACGTAGAAAAATACGGCAATACAGCCGCCGCTTCCATTCCGCTCGCTCTGGACGAAGCCGTTAAGGCTGGTTTGGCAAAGGAGGGGGCGAACGTGGTGCTGGTTGGCTTCGGCGGGGGGTTGACTTGGGGCTCGACGCTCATACGTTTTTAAAAAATAGTTAGCTAAAAGGGAAGAAATAATGAGATCAGTAGGTATTGCCGGATTAGGTTTTTACATACCCGAACAGTGCGTCACTAACCAAGAACTTGCACAAATGGTTGAAACGACCGACGAATGGATTAGGGAAAAAATTGGCATTCAGACCCGGTACATTGCGGCAGAAGACGAGGCTTTATCCGACCTGGCGATCAATGCCGCCAAGAAGGCGCTCGATGAC
>JAIOJO010000291.1 GCA_019911985.1 Sulfuricellaceae bacterium
GTCGATCTGCCGTGCGGCGGCCCGACCTGAGCGCCCTCAAATGGCGGGCCGAAGCCGCCGCACGGCAGATCGACATGGCGCGCGCGGAGTTTTATCCCAACATCGATTTACGCTTGACGGCGGGGCTGGAAAGCGTGGAACTCGGGCAATGGCTGAGCGGGCAAAGCCGCTTCGGCTCCTTCGGCCCCGCCGTGCATATTCCCTTGTTCAACACGTCCTCGCTGCGCGCCCGTTTGAGCGCGCGCGAAGCCGAGTACGCCGAAGCCGTGGGGCAATACAATTCGCTGCTGCTGGAAGCCGCGCGCCAGGTGGCCGACAGCCTGGCGCACCTCGCCAGCCTGGAGCAGCGCCGGGCGCTTCAGGCCGAAGCTAGCCAGGCGGTGGACGCCGCCCGCCGCCTGCAGGCCCGGCGCTACGCCCGGGGCCTGACGGACGAGGCGGCGCTGCTGGATGCCGACATCGCCGCGCTGCGCCAACACGATAAAGAAACGCAGCTTCGCTCCGCCCGCACTCAGGCCATGGTGGCCTTGTTCCAGGCGCTGGGCGGCGGCTACGAACCCAGCCAGGAGTGATCACGATGGAAAACACCAATCAATCCGCCAAGCGCAAACGCCTGCTGACGATGCTGACCGCCGTTTTTCTCGGCGCCGGCCTGGCCTACGGCGCCTACTGGGGCTTGCACGGGCGCTTTCACGAAACCACCGACGACGCCTCCGTCGCCGGCAATCTGCTGCGCATATCCCCGCGCGTAGCCGGAACCGTGGTCTCGATCGGCGCCGACGACACCGATTTCGTGAAACAGGGGCAGGTGCTGGTCAAGCTCGACGACAGCGACGCCAAGGTGGCGCTGGCCAAGGCCGAGTCCGATCTGGCGGAAACCGTGCGCCACGTGCAAGCTTTATTCGACACGGCAGGACAGTTCCGCGCCGAGTTGGCGCTGAAACAGGAAAATCTGCGTCTAGCCCAAGCCGACCTGGCCCGCCGCGGCGGGGCCGCCGCCGATCATTCCATTTCCCGCGAGGAGATGGAGCATGCACAATCGGCCGTCCGGCGCGCCCAGGCCGAATTGGCCTTGACCGCGGCGCAAGCCGACGGGGCGGCGGCACAGGTGGCGCGCACCACGGAAGCCGACCACCCTGCCGTGCGGCAGGCCGCCGCTCGCGTGCGCGAGGCCTTTCTGGCGCTGCAGCGCTGCGAAATCCGCGCGCCGCAAAACGGCTATATCGCGAAACGCGCCGTCCAGGTCGGCCAGCCGGTGGCGGTGGGGATGCCGCTGATGACGCTGGTGCCGCTGCACGAATTATGGGCCGAGGCCAACTTCAAGGAAGACCAGTTGGAGCGGCTGCGTTTGGGCCAGCCCGTGACGCTAAGCTCCGACCTCTACGGCAGCGGCGTCGCTTTCCACGGCGAAGTATTGGGGCTGGCGCCGGGCACGGGCGGCGTGTTCTCGCTGCTGCCGCCGCAAAACGCCAGCGGCAACTGGATCAAAATCGTGCAGCGCCTGCCGGTGCGCATCGGCCTGGACCCCAAGGAACTTGCCGCGCATCCCTTGCGCGTCGGCGTGTCGCTGAAGGCGGACGTCGATACCCACGACACCCGAGGCCCGGCCTTGGCGGGGCAGACGCCGTCGCGCCCGCGTTATTCCACGCCGATCTACGACAACGAGGCGGTAGCGGCGGAGCAGCGCATCCGCGCCATCATCGCCGCCAACCGCCGCTAAGAGGCCGCGTCCCAGTATGTCCGCCGCCCGCCTGGAGCCTTTGCACGGCGCGCCCCTGGTGCTGCTCACCTTGGGCCTCAGCCTGGGCACCTT
>JAIOJO010000292.1 GCA_019911985.1 Sulfuricellaceae bacterium
GCGCAAGCCTGCTGGAGCGGGATGGCTTGGAAGTCACGGTGTCCGTTCCCGGCGGCGAGGACATGGCCAAAAAGACGCTCAACGCCCGCCTCGGCATCCTCGGCGGCATCTCCATCCTGGGCACCACGGGCATCGTCCGCCCTTATTCCACCGCCGCTTTCCGCGCCAGCGTGGTGCAGGCGGTGCAGGTGGCGGCCAGCCAGGGGCAAGACACGGTCGTCTTCACTACCGGCGGGCGCACCGAGAAATGCGCCATGGGGGCTTTCCCGGCCTTGAGCGAGACCTGTTTCGTGCAGATGGGCGATTTCGTCAAGACCGCGTTCGATACGGCGGTGAGGCAGGGCATGAAGCGGGTGATCCTCGGCGCGATGGTGGGCAAGCTCACCAAGATCGCCCAGGGCGAGACGGTCACCCACGCTTGGCGCAAGGAAGTGGACCGCGATTTGCTGGCGGAGTCGGCCGCCGCGGCCGGCGCGCCGGCGGACCTTTGCGCCGAAATCCGCTGCGCGGAAACGGCCCGTTTCGCCGCCGAGCGTCTGGAGGCGCTCGGCCTGGCCGCCGCTTTTTACCGCGAGCTGGCGCGGCGCGCCATCGTCACCCTCAAGACCCGTCACCCGGACGCCTTCCGTCTGACGGTGCTGGTCAGCGACTTCGAAGGCCGGCCTATCGTTCTCGTCGAGGAGGATGAATTTGCCTGAATCATCCAAGCCGTAGTGGATGCACTAAAACGGGTGAACCTTGAAAAAATGAAAAAGCAAATTGGAATCATGCCGCTAAAACCTCAACGGAGCGGTCAACTGCCGTTTCTAGGATACTGCATCGTTCTCGGCGTTCTCGATAGCGGGCCGGCCGCTTTGACGCCCGCCGCGCGCGACTGCCTGGCGGCGGCCGACTTGCTTATCGGCGGCCAGCGCACGCTGGCGCTGTTGGGCGAGATGCTGCGGCCGGAAGCCGAGCGCCGGGATCTGACCGGCCATCTGGCGGACGTGCCGGCCTGGGTGCGCGATGGACTCGCGCAAGGGCGCCGCGTCGTCGTTCTCGCCAGCGGCGATCCGCTGTGCCACGGCATCGCCCCGTTGCTGATCGGCAAGTTGGGCGCCGCCGCGGTCGAAGTCATCCCTGCGGTATCCACGCTGCAACTGGCTTTCGCCCGCCTCAAGCGTCCCTGGCAGGATGCCGCGGTCGTCTCCGTGCACAGTAAAGATGCCGGCGAATGGGCCGAGTTCGCCGAGCCGGGGCACGGCCTCTACGCCCTGGTCGCCGCCGCTGCTTCTCACGACAAGCTGGCTGTCTTCACCAGCCCGGAGAACGGCCCCGGCCGCATCGCCCGCGCCCTCATCGCCGCAGGGCTGGGCGAGGATCTGCGCCTTTCCGTCGTGGCGCGCCTGCTCTTGCCCGACGAAAGCGTGCAGGCCGACATGCCCCTGGCCGAAGCCGCGCAACGCGTGTTTCCCGATCCGAACGTCGTCGTGGTCGAGCGCATCCGGCCGCGCCGGCGCCGTGCCGTGTTCGGTTTCGAGGACGGCGACTATATTCAGCGCTCGCCGGAGAAAGGGCTGATTTCCAAGCTGGAGGTGCGCGCCGTTTCCCTGGCGAAACTCCGGCTCGCCCCCGCTGCCGTCGTTTGGGACATCGGCGCCGGTTCCGGCTCGGTGGGCCTGGAGGCGGCGCGCATTGCCCGCCTCGGCCATGTTTGGGCAATCGAAAAAAATGCCGTCGACGCGGCGAACGCCCGCGAGAACGCGCGCCGTTTCCAGGCCCGCAATTACACCCTGGTGGAAGGCCGCGCGCCGCTTGGCCTCGACGCCTGGCCCGATCCGGACGCGGTGTTCGTCGGGGGCTCCGGCGGCGAACTAGCAGAGCTGATCGCGCTGATCCTGCACCGGCTGAAACCCGGCGGCCGCCTGGTGATGAATTTCGTCACGCTGGAGAACCTGGCGGCCGCTACCGCCGCCTTGGCCGCGGCAGGCGCCGGCTGGGAGGTCGTGCAATTGCAGGCTTCGCGCAGCCAGCCGATCCTCGATATGCACCGCTTGGCTGCCCATAATCCGGTCTGGATCGTTTCCGCCGGAAAGCCCGGCGAGGGCGGAAAATGACAAGGAAAGACGAGAAAACTTTATGACGTTAGGCAAACTTATCGGCGTATCGCTCGGCCCGGGCGACCCCGGCTTGATGACGCGCAAGGCCTGGGACGCACTTTCCCGCCCGGCGCACTGGACCTACCCGGTCGCCAAGAGCGATGCCGGCAGCTATGCGCTCGACATCGTTGTGCGCGCCGGAATTACGCCGCCATTGGACGCGGTGCCGCTGCTGTTCCCGATGACCCATCATCCCGAAGTCCTAGCCAAGTCCTGGGCGCGGGCGTCAAGCACGGTGCTCGAACGGCTGCGCAGCGGCCAAGACGTGATTTTCCTGGTGGAGGGGGACGCGTCCACTTATTCGACCTTCGGCCATCTCGCGCGCACCGTGCGGGAGCTCGATCCGCAAGTCGAGGTGGAAGTCATTCCCGGCGTCAGTTCCTATTGCGCCGCTGCGGCCCGTGTCGGCACGCCGCTGGCCGAGGCCGACGATACCCTGGCGGTGATTCCGGCCGGTTACGGCGTTGCGGTCATCGACCATATGCTCGACGAATTCGACTCGCTGGTGCTGCTCAAGGTCAAACCCCTGCTCGATGAAGTGATCGCACTCCTGGAACGGCGCGGCCTGATCGGGCACGCCTGTTTCATCGAGAAGGTCGGCACGCCGGACGAACGGGTGGTGCGCGACGTGGCCCGCCTGAAGGGCGAGACCGTGGCCTATCTGTCGCTGCTGCTGGTGCATAACCCGAATCGCCCGCGCGGCGAAATACGGCGCGGTTGCCGCAAGAAAAAAACGGCTGCCGCCAACTAGTATCGTGAATCAGAAATATCGAAACATAAAACGGCGTCTTTTTTCGCCGGGCGGCGTTGCTCGTCCTCGGGTGATGTGGCCGGGGGCTCGTCGTTGCCATAGTCCAAGCTATGTCGCCTCCTCGCGCCTTGCCCGGCGAAAAAATCCATCCGTTTTATTGTGTTCCGCTATTTCTGATTCACGACACTAGGAGCTTGCATGAACACGTATTTTCCCTTTGCCAACGAACGCATCGCCGTGGTGGCCATTACCCGCCACGGCATACGCCTGGCCTGCCGCGTCGCGGCGGCCTTTCCGGGCGCCAGCCTGCTCGCGCCGGAGAAATTCGCCGAGGAGGCGGCGGGGCTGCCCAGCGGCACGGCGAAATTTTACCAGGGCAAGAC
>JAIOJO010000293.1 GCA_019911985.1 Sulfuricellaceae bacterium
TCAGGCGGCAATAGCCGAAGCGGCACGGGCGGGAATGGTCGAGCTGACTGCTTGGGCGAGTCCGGCGGCAGCGGAGGAACTCGGCACGGGGGCAATGGTTGCGGAATCGGGGGCGTCTTTGGCCGTGGCACGAGCTTCGGCGTTTGTGGTGGATGAGGTGGCAACGGCGCGTTGGTGGTGGCTGGGAGGCGATACTGATTTCCGGTGATGTAATGCGGCTCCTATCATTTTTTGGCCGGATGTTCCGGTCCTTATCCCGAGCCAGAAGGGCTAAGAGCGGCCCATCCGAACGCTTGTCTTTTGTGGTGTGCATCAACAATGCTAAACTTTTCCATGAGGTTCTTTTTTCGTCCCCTTGCCTGCGGCCAGGCCACGGTCACCAGTTGATGTCGTTCGTGAATTGCCGGAGCGCGGCGGAAGGCTACAATGAAGCCGTCCATTTGGCGCGGTATCCGTGGCTGGTCTATGTGCATCAGGATGTTTTTTTGCCGCCGGGCTGGGACGCGCAATTCTTGGCGGGCATCCGAGCCGCCGAGCGCCTGTTCCCCCGCCTGGCTATTGTGGGGGTATATGGCATCGGGCAAAATGAGCTTGGGCAGACGCATCGCTTAGGCGAGGTCTACGATCGCGACCGCTGGTTGAAAGAGGCGCACCCGCTCCCTGCCCAGGCTCGAAGCCTGGACGAGTTGTGTTTTGCGGTGCGGCGGGATTCCGGTTTGGTCATGGACCCCGGCCTGGGCTTCGATTTTTATGCGACCGATCTGGTTTTGCAGGCTTCCGCCTTGGGTTTGCAGGCTGCTGTAGTTCACGCGCCTTGCCGGCATCAGTCGGGACTCCCGCGGGAGGGATTGTCCGAAGTTTTTTTAACCCGGTTCGAACGCTCTGCCCGCCACTTTGCGCAGAAGTGGCATCAATGTTTGCCGGTGACGACGCCATGCATCCATCTCGGCGGTATGCGTCCAGTCGAAGACGAGATTGCCGCGGCCTTGGCTGGGGTCGGGAGGGAGGAAATTTGAAGGGCAGGCTGCATTGGCTGATCCAGCGTGTCATACTGGAAGTCGGTTTTCGCTTGATTCTCCCGCTCGCGGCGAGGCTCCCTTTCTGCGCTGGAGAACGATGGGCGGTGTGGCTGGGACGTTTGAATTATGCGCGCGATCTCGATTGGCGGACCGTGGCGGTGAGAATCCAGCACGTGGCTGAACGCTCGGCCAAGGCCATGTCTCTGCTGTTGCCGGATATGTCCGCCAACACGGTTCGCGAATGTGTCAAGGAGCGGTTCATAAGCGCATCGAGAGAAGAGTGGGAGGCACACTTGATCATGGCCGGCCGCGCACCTTCCACCGCATGTGAATTCGAGGGTCTGGAACAATTGCAGGCCCATGCTGATGCGCATACCGGTGTGGTTCTGCTGACCGTCCATTTCGATAGCGTGTTGATGGGCGTGGTTCAATTGGGTTTGGCAGGTATCAAGTTGCACTTAATGACCTCTTCTATTGTGGAGGATGTACGGGTTCTCCCTGTTGTGCGGCGTTATTTCAAGAACAAGTACCATGCTATGGAGCAACACCTTAATGGCGGCCGTATTTTGCACTTCGAGACGCACCTGAAACACTTTTATGCCGCCGTGAAAAACGGGGAGTCGATTGTGCTGCTGTCCGACGCGCCTGCCGCCAGTTGGGATAAGGCGCTGCCGATTCGCTTCGGCGGCGCCGTCCGGGCATTTGTCCCGGGCGCGGTGCGGATTGCGGAAAGCCTCAAGGCGCCCATGGCGGCATTCGTGTGCTTGCATGAATCGCCCGGCCGCTATCGCGTGGTCGTCAGCCCGGTACAATACCCGGAACCCGGCAAGTACCTCGCGGCGGCACAAGACATGTATCGTTTTCTTGAATCGTATATTCAAACCTATCCCGGCCGCTGGTGGGCTGCGGATCTCTTGCCGGGATTTTTGACCCAAGATGCTTGATGCGATCGTATCGCTTCCGTCCGATTTGCGCGTGTCCAGCGACCTGAGCTTCGGATGGGATGTGTGGGCAGCCCGTATTCCTGCGGACAATTGGGTGGTGGTGCAGGGCCAGCCCTTGGCTTTGTGGCTGCAAGACAACGCCGATTGGCTGAGCCGGTGCGAGGGTGAGGTGCTGCTGATTTTTAACCCCTTGCTGACCGTGTCGCGGCAGGCTCTAAGCGCGCTTCGGCGTGCGTTGCAGGCTTCCGGTGCGCCTTGCGTCATGCCCGCCGACGCGCGAGGATTCGGCCGTCCGATAGCGGTGCATTATGCCACCCAGCGCGGCTTGGACCGGATGGCCGAGGCGCATGGCCGCGAGGGGCTGCCCTTGTTCGCTTTCGACGGGCGCGCGCCCTTTGTGTTGCTGTTCCGCCCAGGCGCGCTTCCCCAACTGCTGGCCGCATCGTCCGGCAAGTGGGACGGCTCACCGCCGCTGGATACGCTGATCGTCCCGGATGCCATCGTCCACGATCACTCGGCTTACTATCTGGGCGACCGGGCGGAGGTATTGGCCTTATTGCCGGAGCGCATCGAACGGCTGCTGGATATCGGCGGGGGCGCCGGAAATTTTGCCGCCTCCGTCAAAAGCCGCTATGGTTGCGAGGTGCATGTGCCAGAGCTGAATCCGATCATGGCCGAGGAGGCCAGGGAAAAGGTAGACTGCGTTTGGCAGGGGGATATATTCGCTCAGGCGAATCTGCCGTCGTACGACTGCATTACCGCCTTGGACATGGTCGAGCACGTCGCCGATCCCGAGTCGCTGTTACGGAAACTCGGGCCGCTTCTTCGCCGAGACGGCCGTTTGGTGGTATCGCTGCCTAACCTCGGTCATTGGTCCGTCGTCGCCGATCTGATGGAGGGCTACTGGGACTATATCGCCGTGGGTATTTCGTGCCGAACCCATGTCCGCTTTTTTACGCTATCGACCATCAGGGATATGTTCGAGCGAGAGGGGTGGGTCATCGAGCGCTGCGAACCGACCCGCGTGCCGGCTCCGGAAGGCTGGCTAGATGAATTCTCGGCCTCGGGCGCGAAGCTTGGATTGCAGGTGGATAGGCAGAGCTTGGAAACTTACGCGTATCTCGTGGCGGCACGCAAACGATGACGTGTATTGCCATCTTGGTCAACTACCGCACTTCGGCGCATACGCTGGGCGCCGCGTATTCTTTAGCGGACCAGGAGGGGTGCGAAGTCCATGTGGTGGACAACTCCATGGACGAGGCGGAGGCGCGCACGCTCCGTATGAGCTTGCCGGAGGGTGCCGTGCTGCATGTTGCGGATCGCAACCTGGGGTTTGCCGGGGCATGCAATCGCATCTACCGTCAGACGGAGAGCGCTACCGTTCTGTTGCTGAACCCGGATGCGCGCCTGTTGCCGGGCGCGTTGGCGCAAATGCACAAGACGCTGTTTTCAGCCCCCGACGTAGGCGCGGTTGGACCTTTGGCTTATTGGGATAAAGACGGCCAGTTCATGCTGCCGCCCAGCACCTTTCCGTCGCTGGCCAACCTTTTAAGCACCGCCGTTTCCCGTCTGCACCCGGCTCTCGCCCGGCGGCGCTCCAGCCGTTTCCGCAATAAAGCGCTGGCGCTCTGGACCAGCAAAAAACCGGTGCGGGTCGATGCCCTGTCCGGCGGCCATGTGCTGCTGCGGCGATCCGCCGTCGAAGAATGCGGAGGGCTATTCGACGAGCGGTTTTTCATGTACTGGGAGGACTCCGATTTAATGGAGAGGCTGCGTCTAGGCGGTTACGCCCGGTTGATCGACCCGGCTGCAAAATGTCAGCACTTTTACGAGCACCATCCTGCCAAGGATGCGCTGATCGCTCAGGGCTGGCCTTTGTATGCCGAAAAGCATTTCGCCGGAAAGTTCCGCGCGAGAGCGGCCGCCTGGTTGGAAAAGCACGCTAAACACACCTTTTCCGCCGATTCCGCGCGTATGCTTACAGAAAACGATGCGCCGCTGCGTTTCCCCGTTCCCGCTGACTTGGCCGGCGGCTGGCTCCTGGAAATCAGCCCCAGCCCGGATTTTATTCCGGCTATCGGCCGCGTCGGCGATGGGCCGGTGGCTGTAATTCCCCCCGAATGCTGGACCCTGTTCCGCGGGCGCGATTATTATTGCCGCCTGACGGCAAACAAGCCCCATACGCCTCGCGCGCTTTATTGGCATTGGCAGGGGCAAGCTTAATTGATTATGTAAACCACCTGAAACCCGGCGCGCGAGCTATACCGGTTTCAGATAACTCATTCGAGAACTCGTTTATGGAACACTTGCTGGTTCCCTACCATGCGGTTAAAGATATTCCGGCCGAGACGGCCTTGGTTTTTGCGCCCCACCCGGACGACGAGGTGTTCGGCTGCGGCGGCGCCATCATGCGCCATGTCGAGGCGGGTGTCCGGGTGCGGGTGATTGTCGTCTCCGATGGCGGACACGGCCTGGAAGAGGGGCCGGAGCGCGTAGCCTACGTCGCGCAGCGCCAAGAGGAGAGCCGTCGCGCGGCATCCGTACTGGGGTATGCGGAGCCGGTTTTCTGGGATTGGCGGGATCGCGAAATCGGCTACGGGGAAAAACTGGTTCGGGACATTCAGGACGCGATTCAAGAAGCGGGCGCCGACCTGGTGTACGCGCCTTCCGTGTTCGAGATGCACCCCGATCACCGGGCCGTGGGAATGGCGGCGGTGGAAGCCGTGCGGCGCATTGGAACGAGGCTCCGAGTGGCGCTCTATGAAGTCGGCATACCCTTGCACCCCAATCTGCTTCTCGATATCAGCGAGCTTGCGGAACGCAAGATGCAGGCAATGCAGTGTTTCGTCTCCCAGCTTCAAAAACAGCGTTACGATTTGGATATCGCGGCGCTGGACCGTTACCGCACCTATACCTTGCCGCCCGAGGTAACGGCGGCGGAAGCCTACATCCTGCTGTCGGCCGATGAGCTGGCGAACGATCCCCTCAAGCTTTACCAATCCGAACATCGGCGCCAAAAGGAACTGGGACTCGCCTTGGGTGCCGAGGATGTGCCGCTGGTCAGCGTAATTATCCGCAGCATGGACCGGCCTACTTTATCGGAAGCCCTGGATTCCGTCGCGCTACAGACTTATCCCAATATCGAGGTGGTGCTGGTCAACGCCAAGGGGGCCGGTCATCGTGGAGCCGGCGAGTGGTGCGGGCGATTTCCGCTTAGGATGGTCGAGGGGGAAGGGCCTATGGCCCGCAGCCGGGCGGCCAATGCCGGGCTGGAGAGCGCCGCAGGGCAGTATCTCCTATTTTTGGACGACGACGATTGGTTCGCGCCCCGGCACATAGCCAGCCTAGTCGATGCGTTAAGCCTGAATCCCGGCAAGAGGGTGGCCTATGGCTGCGTGGCCTGCGCGGATGAAAATAGGCAGCTAACCGCCAGGACATACTGCAAGCCGTTTGATCGAACGCAGTTGCTGGCTGGAAACTACATCCCCATTCATGCCTTGTTATTTTCGCGGTCGATTGTGGATGCGGGCTGCCGGGTAGATGAGTCTTTCGATCTCTATGAGGACTGGGACTTTTTGCTTCAGGCAGCCGAGTTCGGCGACTTTGTTTTTGTAGAACAGATCGGCGCTTATTACAGAATCGGTAATCAGTTCGGACAGGGCGTCAGGCCGGATGTTCTGTACGCACAGGAGGTTACGGCTAGATTGCTTGAGAAATGGCGCAGCAAATGGCGGAAGGACGATCTGCAAAAGCTCATGGCGAACATTCGGGAAGCCGATGCCAAGGTCCATACGGAAATTGCCGCGAGAGATGCGGTGGCCGCCGAGAGGGATGCGGCAATAGCGGAGAAGCATGTGGCAATAGCGGAGAGGGAGGCGGCAATAGCGGGGAGGGAAGCATTGCTTGCCTCGACGAGCTGGCGAGTTACCCGCCCTTTGCGTTTTATCGGGTACCAGGTTAGACGGATAGGCCGCTTCATACACGCCGCTTGGCGCTGGATTGAGCAGAACGAAGGCATCCTGAACGCAACCCGAAAGCTCTTGTCTGTGCTAAGCCAACATGGCTGGTCAGGCCTTAAGTCGCGAATTCGCACTCGGTCGGAGGCGGATCTTGCCAACGCTTTGGTCGGGAAAAATTATAGAGAGTGGGTATCCCGGTACGACAGCTTAAGCGATGCCGGCAGGGCGCAAATTCAAGCAGCCATTGAACGCCTGGAGCGGAAACCCCGCTTCTCTATCCTGATGCCTACCTATAATTCCAAGCCAGAATGGCTGGAGGACGCCATCGAGTCTGTTCAGCGGCAGTTATACCCGAATTGGGAGCTGTGCATCGCGGACGACGCGTCGACGGCGCCCGGCATTCGCCCTATTTTGGAGCGCTATGCACACGAAGATTCCCGGATCAAGGTGGTCTTCAGGGAAAGTAATGGCCATATTTCAGCCGCGACGAATAGCGCCTTTGCTCTCGCGACCGGCGAATATGTGGCGCTACTCGACCATGACGATATTTTGGCTGAGCATGCGCTTTTCTGGGTCGCCGAGGCAATCAACGGCCGCCCCGAGGCAGGACTCATTTATTCCGATGAGGATAAGCTGGACGAGGATGGTCGGCGTTATGACCCCTATTTCAAATGCGACTGGAACTACGATCTGTTCCTGTCGCACAATCTCATTACCCATTTGGGCGTTTATCGCGCCGACCTTGTGCGCGGTGTCGGAGGCTGCCGAGAGGGTTACGAGGGGGCTCAGGATTACGATCTTGCCCTAAGGGTAGTCGAGCGTTTGCGGCGCGAGCAAATCGTCCATATCCCTCGTGTCCTCTACCATTGGCGCGCCCATGCGGCAAGCACCTCCAAGCAGGGCGCGGCCAAGCCGTATGCGTGGCTGGCGGGCGAACGGGCGCTGAATTCGCACTTGGCGCGTATGGGCACCAAGGCAAGGGCGGAGTTGCTGCCCGAGGGGCATTATCGCGTCCATTATGACCTGCCCAGTTCCGTCCCGCACGTTACCTTGATTATTCCTACCCGGAATGGCTTGGCGCTGATTCGCCAGTGTGTGGACAGCATCCTGGAGAAGACGAGCTATCCTAACTACGATATTTTGATCGTCGATAACGGTTCCGATGACCCCGCCGTGCTGGCGTACTTCGAGGCGCTGAAAGGCGATAAGCGCATCCGTATCTTGCGCGACGAACGGCCTTTTAATTTTTCCGCATTGAATAACTTGGCGGTTACCCAGGCCAAGGGGGAGCTGATCGGCTTGATCAATAACGATATCGAGGTCATTACGCCGGATTGGCTGACCGAAATGGCGAGCATTGCAATCCAGCCGGGTGTGGGCGCCGTGGGCGCTAGGCTATGGTATCCGAACGACACCCTGCAGCATGGCGGGGTAGTGCTGGTCGGGGGCGTGGCCGGCCACAGCCACAAGGGGTTGGCCAAAGGTCTGCCGGGTTATGCCAAGCGCGCCGTGGTGCTCCAGTCCTTCTCCGCGGTGACGGCGGCTTGTTTGCTGATTCGCAAGACGATATACCAAGAGGCGGGCGGCCTGGATGAAACGAACCTCAAGGTGGCTTTCAACGATGTGGATTTTTGTCTCAAGGTGAGGGAGTTGGGCTATCGCAATGTATGGACGCCCTACGCAGAGTTGTACCACTATGAATCGGCTACGCGAGGTTATGAAGAAACGCCGGAGAAACGCTCTCGCTTTGATCAAGAGACGGTCTACATGAAAAAAAGGTGGGGCGCTTTGTTGCTCAACGACCCGGCCTACAGTCCGAACCTGACTTTGGATCGAGAGGACTTTTCTTTTGCGTGGCCGCCCAGGACGGCGTCCTTGACGGACGGCAAGATCGCATAGCCGGTTTTGTCTGCGCGCGTGTTCGGGATTGATAAGACAGCTTCTAAGCGCTTTACAGCCCCGTAAAATGGAAGCAATTGGATTGCCCGGTAAAATAGAAGGCATGCTCTTTTCATGAACTCCCCGCTGAACGTGTGCGCCGTCGTCGTCACCTACCATCCCGATTTTGGCGCCTTGGAAAGCCTCTTGGCCGCATTGACGGGACAAGTGGCCGCGACCGTCGTTGTCGATAACGGCTCCCCCGCCGACTATGCCGCCTGGATACGCGCTCGGGCGCAAGACGCTGTCGTACCGCTCTTCTTGGGCGAAAATATGGGCGTGGCAGCCGCCCAGAATCGCGGCATCGAATGGGCGCGGGCGCATGGCTGCACTCATGTCGTGTTGTTCGACCAGGACAGCCTTCCCGCGCACGACATGGTCGGCGTCTTGCTCGAAGCCGCCGATGCGGCCCGCGCGCGGGGTGTGGCGGTCGCCGCGCTTGGGCCGCGCTATACCGACGAGCGACAAGACAACCCGCCGCCTTTCCTACGTGTGCGGGGCTTGCGCGTGGAGCGTCGCCGGTGCGTTACGCCGGATACGGTGGTTGCAGTCGATTATTTGATTGCTTCCGGCTGCCTGATTCCGATGGACGTCCTGAACGCGGTGGGTGAC
>JAIOJO010000294.1 GCA_019911985.1 Sulfuricellaceae bacterium
CCCCAGAAGTCCGCGCGCATCAGCTTTGCTACGCCCGAGTTGCTTTGGCGAGTGCTAAGCCAAAAACGCTGGGAACTTCTCAAGGTACTCTGCGGGGCAGGACCGGTATCGATCCGTGAAGCGGCGCGCCGCGCTGGGCGCGATGTAAAGGCCGTTCATGGCGATGTTACCGCGCTGCTTAACGCCGGGGTGCTCGACCGCACAGAAGACGGCCGCATCGTATTCCCGTTTGACGCGGTGAAAGTCGAGTTCATGTTGCAGGCCGCATAACTCGCGAGAGTAAGCCTAGTAGCCCGGATGAAGTGCAACGCAATCCGGGTACGCCCGTCCGCTGGACGCCCCGGATTCCATTCCATTTCATCCGGGCTACCATCGGGCTGGCCTCAATGCAGACGGTTTCAGCCATGGCAGGCCCCCATAGCCACCGCCGGGTTGACCCCGGCCCCGATCTAATGCGCTCCGCCCCCCTGGGCTCCGCTGCCCGCGTGCCGCGGCGGCCTGGCCGCCCAGACGACGAGCATCAAGCCGAGAAAAATCATCCCGGACAGCCAGAAAATTTCGTTGGTGGCGCGCATTACCGCTTGCTGTTGCAGGATATGGTCGAGCAGCGCGTAGTTCGCCGGGGCGGAGATGCCTTGGTGGTTCATGGCGGTGAGCATGTCCTGGGTGGTGGGCGCGGCGGCGGTGACGTGCTCGGCCAGTTCGCTGTAATGGAGAGTGCTGCGGCGATCCCACAGCGTGATGCTCAGCGAGGTGCCGAAGCTGCCTGCCAGGATGCGCATGAAATTGGATAGCCCGGCGGCGCTGGCCATCATCTTGGGGGGGATTTCCGAGAGGGTCAGCGACATCAGCGGAATGAAGAAAGTCGATACGCCCAGGCCCATGACGAATCGCGGCACGACCAATTGTTCGAAGGTGACGTCGGTGTTGAAATGGCTGTTCCAGAAAGACACCGCGGCGAAGACGATGAAGCTGAAGCTGGCCCATACCCTGAGGTCGATTTTGTGCAGGTTGCGCCCGACCAGGGGCGACAGGAAGACCGCCAGGACGCCGATCGGCGCCGCCGCCATCCCCGCCCAGGTGGCGGTATAGCCCATCTGGGTTTGCAGCCACAGCGGCAGGATCACGACGTTGCCGAAAAACACCAGGTAGCCGATGCTCAGCGTGGCGACGCCGACGAGAAAATTGCGCCGCGTGAATAGATGCAAATCGACGATGGGGTGTTTTTCGGTGAGTTCCCAAGCGACGAAAAAGGCCAGCGCCACCGCCGCGACGATGGCCAAGGCCAGGATGTCCGGGGACTTAAACCAATCCAGGTCGTTGCCCTTGTCCAGCATGATTTGCAAGGCGCCGATGCCGACGATGAGCAGTGCTAAGCCCAGCTTGTCGATGGGGACGGATGCCGTTTCGGTTTCGCGCTGGCGCAGGATTTGCCAGGTCAGCAGCGCCGAGAGC
>JAIOJO010000028.1 GCA_019911985.1 Sulfuricellaceae bacterium
GCTATAGCGACATGAAGACCATGGGAGTCCTCACCTCGTACGCCCGCACCTTATCCGATGGTATGAAAATGAACATCAAGGTGAACGGCCCGAAAGCCCTAGCCGCCTACGAGAACGGCAAGGAGTTTTTCTATAAGCGCCGCGGCCAGCTCAACTTTTCCTGCGCGTCCTGCCACGTGGATAATGCCGGCAACCGTATTCGCTCGGAATTGCTCTCCCCTATCGTTGGACAGGCTACCCACTGGCCGGTCTTCCGTGGCGGAGATACTCTGGTTACCCTGCAACAGCGCTATGTAGGCTGCATTAAACAAGTACGCGCCGAGCCATTTAAGCCCGGCAGTTTGGAATACAATAACTTGGAATATTTCCATTCCTACATGAGCAACGGCTTGCCTTTGCATGCGTCTGTTTTCCGGAAATAAACGTAAATATCCGCCCTTCCGGCGGATATAAAAACAAGCATTACATACCAAAACCGGCGGCTATCCTTGCTTTCTGGCCAGAAGGCCAAGGGATAGCCGTTTTATCGTTTGAATAGTCGGAGCCACCATGAATCGTCGCGAATTTCTTCAACTGTTGGCCATTGCTTCTGCCGCCGGATTCGCCCTCGACGGCAAGAGCGCGCTTGCCAAGGACACCGGAAACAAACTCTACAACCTCCCCAAATTCGGCAATGTCAGTTTGCTTCATTTCACCGACTGTCACGCCCAATTGCTGCCAATTTATTTTCGCGAACCGAATGTAAATATTGGCGTAGGCAACAGCATCGGAAAACCGCCCCATCTAGTCGGCGAAAAATTATTGAAGCATTTCGGCATCAAACCCGGCACGGCCGATGCCCATGCGTTTACTTATTTGGATTTTGAAAAAGCCGCCAAAACCTATGGAAGGGTCGGCGGTTTTGCGCACCTAGCCACTTTAGTCAAACAGATTCGCGCTCAACGTCCCGGCTCCCTGTTGCTGGACGGCGGCGATACGTGGCAAGGATCGGCCACATCCTTATGGACCAAGGGCCAGGACATGGTGGATGCCTGCAAGCTGCTGGGCGTGGATGTCATGACCGGCCACTGGGAGTTCACCTATGGCGCCGATCGCGTCAAACAAGTTGTCGATAAGGATTTCAAAGGCAAGATCGACTTTGTTGCCCAAAATATCAAGACCAACGATTTTGGCGATCAAGTTTTCTCGCCCTACACCATCAAAGAACAAAATGGCGTTCCGGTGGCCATAATCGGCCAGGCCTTCCCCTATACGCCCATCGCCAATCCTCGATACATGATTCCGGATTGGTCATTCGGCATCCAAGACGAGCATCTGCAGAAAATGGTTGACGAGGTGCGCGGCAAAGGCGCCCAAGTCGTAGTCGTGCTCTCCCACAACGGCATGGACGTCGACCTCAAAATGGCACAACGGGTTACCGGCGTAGACGCGATTTTCGGCGGCCACACCCACGACGGCATTCCGACGCCGTCTATCGTCAAGAATGCCAAGGGTCAAACGCTCGTCACGAATGCCGGCTCCAACGGCAAATTCCTCGGCGTGATGGATTTCGACGTCAAGCACGGCAAAGTGGTGGATTTCCGCTATAAGCTACTGCCGATCTTCTCCAACATGCTCGAACCCGACGCAAAAATGGCCGCGCTGATCACCAAAGTTCGCGCGCCCTACGAAGCCAAGCTCAACGAAAAACTGGCGACAACGGAAGGCCTGCTATACCGCCGCGGTAACTTCAACGGTACTTTCGATCAGCTCATTTTGGATGCCATGATGGAAGTCAAAGGCGCCGATGCCGCCTTCTCGCCCGGATTCCGCTGGGGCACCACCCTATTGCCGGGCGAAGCGATCACCTACGAGCGCTTGATGGATCAGACGGCCATCACCTATCCGGCCTCCACGCTCAATGAAATGACCGGCGAGCAAATCAAATCCATCATGGAAGATGTCTGCGACAATCTCTTCAACCCCGACCCCTATTTCCAGCAGGGCGGCGATATGGTTCGCGTTGGCGGCATCAGTTACACCTGCGACCCGCGCCAGGATATCGGCCATCGCATCAGCAACATGATGTTAAAAGGCAAGGCCATCGACCCCAACAAAAAATACAAGGTGGCCGGCTGGGCTCCGGTAGGCGAAGGCGTAACCGGCGAACCGATCTGGGACGTAGTCGCCACCTACCTGCGCGCCAAAAAAGTCATCAAACCGCCCAAGCTGAACACGCCGAAGCTGGTTGGCATGGCGAACAATCCCGGCATAGCTTGAATCGGGAAGAATGACGACTCGCCAAAGGGCTGCAAAATGCAGCCCTTTTTTTCGCGCTATAATACGGCGAGGCCATATTGACGGCCATGCCTCAATCGTTCGAGCCTCGCTTAACTCCGGCAGATCCCCATGAACCGACCTCGTCGTTTAATAGTCATTTCCTTGCTTGTTTCGTTGATACTCGGAATGGCGGCTTACCAATGGCAAAGAATCGGCTCTAGCCAGACGCAATATAAAACGCTCGAAGCTGATCGCGGAGAAATCGTCCAATCGGTTTCCGCCAACGGAACGCTTAACCCGGTAGTCCTGGTCAATGTCGGAACCCCGGTCTCGGGCACGGTAAAAAAACTGCATGTCGACTTTAACCAACGCGTTTCCCCCGGACAAATCCTGGCAGAACTCGACCCGTCCCTCTTCCGCGCACAGCTAGCGCAGAGCGAGGCAAATCTCGCCGCCGCCCGCGCCAATCTACGCCTAAGCGAGAGAAAAGCGGTGCGCGCTCGCGATCTTCAACAGAAAAAATTTATTTCGGATGAGGCTCTGGATCAAGCCGTGCAGGTACTGGATGCGGCGCGCGCCCAACTTTCGCTAGCCCAAGCTCAAGTCGAAAAGGACCGCACCAATCTGAATTACGCCGTAATCCGCTCGCCCATTTCCGGCGTTGTCGTCGCGCGCAACGTCGACATAGGCCAAACCGTGGCCGCCAGCTTCCAAACGCCAACCCTATTCCAAATAGCACAGGATTTGCGCCAGATGCAGATCGACTCCAGCGTCGCCGAAGCCGACATCGGACTCATTCAAGTCGGCCAAGACGTTGATTTTGGCGTGGACGCCTATCCCGACGCCGAATTTCACGGTCAAGTAAAACAAATCAGGCTGAATCCGACGATCCAGCAAAACGTGGTGACCTACAACGTGGTGGTTGCGGTAGACAACCCGGAGGGCAAACTGATGCCGGGCATGACCGCCCACGTGCGTATTATCGTCAACCGCAAACCGGATGTTTTGCGCATAGCCAATGCCACACTACGCTTCAAACCGGAGCAAAAAGACTTATCCGGCCATGCGCTCAAAGACAAAGGAAACGGCCCGGTCGTTTACCGCTTGCAGAACGGCAAGCCCGAGCCGGTGGAAATCAAAACCGGCATCAGCGATGGCAGCTTTACCGAGGTCACCGCAGGAGAACTCAAGGCTGGAATGCCCTTGATTAGCGGCGAATTGCGAAGCGGCAAGACGGACAACGAAGGCGGCTTCCGCATCAGGTTATTATGACATGGCCCCTGAGAATCGCCCCATGCCGCCCAATCCGGAACTGATTCGCATCGAAAACCTGAGTAAAGAATACCGCAATGGCCCCCAATCCGTTCAAGTACTTCATGACATCAAGCTTTCCATCGGCGCGGGCGAATTTGTCGCCATCATGGGGCCGTCCGGCTCCGGGAAATCCACATTCATGAATATACTCGGCTGCCTCGACACACCCAGCTCCGGCCGCTATTTTTTAAATGGGCGCGACGTTTCCACCCTCGCAAGCGACGAACTGGCGAATCTGCGCAACGCCACCCTTGGATTTGTGTTTCAAGGCTTCAATCTCCTGAAGCGCGCCAGCGCCTTAGAGAACGTGGCCTTGCCGCTGCTCTACGCCGACATCGGTGTGGCCGCGAGGACACAACGCGCACTAGCCTTGCTCGAACAAATCGGCCTGGAGGCACGCCGCGATGCCCGTCCGAATGAACTCTCGGGTGGCCAGCAGCAACGCGTTGCCATCGCCCGCGCCCTCGCCAATAACCCGCAAATCATCCTTGCCGACGAACCGACAGGCAATCTAGACTCTCATACCAGCCAAGAAATAATGGCCATTTTTAGCCGACTAAACCAGGAGCGGGGAATCACCATCGTCTTGGTCACCCATGAGGCGGATATCGCCCGCTACGCTAAGCGCCTAGTTCGTTTTGTCGATGGGAAAATTGTCCACGACGGGGCTGTCGACGTATGAAACTGCGCGATATTACCGCCGAATCTTGGCACGCCATGACAATGAACCGTCTGCGCACCGGCCTGACCATGCTCGGCATGATCATCGGCGTGGGCGCCGTGGTGCTCATGCTAGCCATAGGCCAGGGGGCGCAAACCACGGTCAACGATTCCATCGCCTCCATGGGCTCCAATCTGTTCATCGTACTCTCTGGCGCCTCCACCTCCGGCGGCCTGCGTTTCGGCGCCGGTTCGGCCCCCACCTTGACCGTAGGCGACGCCAGCGCCATCGCCAGCCTAGCGACTATCGCCCAAGCCACACCGGTCTATCCTGGCAATGCGCAATTGGCTTATGCCGCCAACAACTGGAGTACGCTCGTATCTGGAGTCGGCACGAGCTATACGGACATTCGAAACTGGCGGGTCGAAGCAGGCCGCGACTTCGACGAATCCGACCTGCGTTCCTCTGCACGGGTGGTTCTGCTCGGGAAAACCGTGGCGAGCAAGCTATTCGGTAACGAAAATCCGGTCGGTAAAACCTTGCGCATCAAGAACAGCCCTTTCCTGGTAATCGGCTTGCTGGAAGCCAAGGGCCAAAGCCTGGACGGGCGCGACCAGGACGACAGCGCCCTGATTCCCGTCACGACCGCGCAAACCAAGCTCTTCGGCAACCCCTTTCCCGGTACCGTGCGCTATATCATGGCCCAAGGCAAAACCGCCGAATCGATGAAAGACGCCCAACAGGAGATGACCCAACTGCTGCGTCAGCGCCATCGCCTAGGAGCCAACGCGGAAGACGACTTCAGCATCCGCGACCTGACGGCCATGGCCCAGGCCGCCGCCGGCTCGGCCAAAGCCATGTCGCTGATGCTCGGCGCAATCGCCTCGATTTCTTTACTGGTCGGCGGCATCGGCATCATGAACATCATGCTGGTGTCGGTCACCGAGCGCACGCGGGAAATCGGGCTGCGCATGGCCATCGGTGCCCGCCGCCGCGACATTTTGCTGCAATTTTTACTCGAAGCGATGATTCTCTGTATCATCGGCGGACTGGTGGGCGACATGATCGGCATAGGCGGAGCCTGGCTGGTCAGTGCGATGTCGGAGATGCAAGTGGTGGTCACGCTATGGTCTATCCTGTTGTCATTCTTGTTTTCCGCGACAATCGGTATATTTTTTGGTTATTATCCGGCGCGTCGTGCGGCCACGCTCAAGCCGGTGGAGGCGCTACGCTATGAATAAGAGTTCCGGCACCGTCTGGCACCCTGCCACGGTGACACGCGATCGCAGGCAAGCATTGAATGGTCACCGCAGCGCGGTCGTGTGGTTTACCGGCTTGTCCGGGGCAGGCAAATCGACCCTGGCCCATGCCGTAGAGGAAAGACTGCATCAGATAGGATGCCGCACATTCGTCTTCGACGGTGATAATGTTCGTCACGGACTGTGCGCTGACCTGGGCTTTTCCGAGGAGGATCGGAAAGAGAATATCCGCCGCATCGGCGAAATGGTGAAGCTGTTCGCCGATGCCGGCGTAATTGCGTTGACCGCCTTCATTTCCCCCTTCCGCGCGGACCGAAACCGCGTGCGCCAACTATTAGCACCCGGGGATTTTATCGAAGTGCACTGCCGTTGCCCGCTTGAAATCTGCGAGAGCCGGGATGTAAAAGGGATGTACCGCCGGGCCCGAGCGGGTGAAATTCGCGATTTCACCGGCATCTCCTCCCCCTATGAAGAACCGGAGAATCCGGAGCTGTCCATCGATACGGCTAGCATGCCACTGGATCAATGTGTGGATCAGGTCATCGGCTACCTGCAAGATCATGGAGTCATTCCCCAGCAAGCATGAATCATCTGATTTTAAATCCCCTGCGCATTTTTTCCGACATCTGGCGCCACCGCTACCTGCTAGGCCAACTTATCAAGCGGGATGTACTGCTGCGCTACCGAGGTTCATTGTTTGGCGTGTTGTGGATTTTTCTCAGTCCGCTGCTGATGTTGGCTATTTTTGCCTTCATTTTCGGCCAGATTTTCCCTACTCGCTGGCCTCAGCATGTTGATGCCCCCCCTCCTTGGCTACTACTTTATAGCGGCCTCATTGCCTTCAACTTGTTTTCCGAAACGGTTTCGCGTGCACCCGCATCAGTTCGCGGCTATCCCAGCTTCGTCAAAAAAATCATCTTCCCATTAGATATCCTGCCCATTGTCCCGCTCGGCGCAAGCCTGGTGCATGGCGCATTCAACTTTATGGTACTGCTAGCGGCTCTCGCGGGGACTGGCCGTCTGCATGCTGAAATCCTGCTTTTCCCTCTACTAGCAGCGCCTCTAGTATTGCTTGCCTTGGGTTTATCATGGTTTTTAGCCGCTTGGGGCGTGTTTCTCAAAGACATAAATCACGTCGTGCCGGTGTTCATGCAAATTCTACTGTTCCTTTCACCCGTGTTCTATCCGGTTAGTGCTGTCCCCTTGGCGGTACGACCTTTTTACCGCTATAACCCCTTGGGTACAGTGATAGAGTCTTCCCGTTCCGCGGTTATCGGGCTGCCGATTGAATGGGGCTCATGGGGAATTGCACTCGGCGTCTGCTTGCTTGTATCAATTCTGGGTTACACATTCTTCCAGCGCAGCCGAGAGGAGTTTGCCGATGTGCTCTGATGTAGCCATTTCGGTCAAAAACCTGACCAAAACCTACCGCATATTCAGCCACCCCCACGACCGCCTCAAGCAATTTTTTTGCTTCGGCCTCAAGCAATACCACAGCCAATTCACGGTACTACGGGATGTCTCCTTCGAGATCAAAAAAGGGGAAACCGTTGGTATCGTCGGCCGCAACGGCTCGGGCAAGAGCACTCTATTGCAACTCATCTGCGGCATTCTGAAACCCACTTCTGGCAGTGTGCAAGTCAATGGCCGTATTTCTGCCCTACTGGAGCTGGGGGCCGGTTTCAATCCGGAGTTCACCGGACGTGAAAATGTTTATTTTCAAGGCTCGCTAATGGGCTTTACGGAAAATCAAACAGATGATCGCTTCGACGATATTGAGGTATTTGCAGATATAGGTGACTTCATCGACCAACCGGTGAGAACATATTCCAGCGGAATGTTTGTGCGTTTAGCATTTTCCGTTGCGGCCCATATGGAGCCGGACATTCTGATCATTGACGAGGTGCTGGCGGTAGGCGATGCCATTTTCCAGAAAAAATGCTTCGACCTGATTTATAGGCTGCAATCTCACGGCACTTCAATTATCGTAGTGTCACACAACCCTTACCAGATCGAGCGCTTGTGCCATCGAGCGGCCCTCTTGCGCCGCGGCGTTCTATCTGATTTGCTGCCGGCCAAGGAAATTCTGACTCAATACCACGAACTAGCTCAGGAGGATTTGAGCCCCTCTCCGTTTGTGAATGCGAGTTGCCGAGAGGGCACTCATGAGCTTTATTTCGAGAAAGTGTTAATTGAAAATACCTCGACAACGAGTAACAACACCGCCCTAACAACTAAGCCGATGCGCATCGTGGCAGAGGTTTTTGCCATGCGCCCTATGGACAATGTTCGTTTCCGCTTCGAATTGTGCTCTTCCAACAACGACCTTGTAACAATGGTAGCTACCAATGGTTTTACCGAAACAAAAATATTCCATGGCAAACACCGTATTTTATTTACCCTGGAGCCCTGCCAACTCACATCAGGCTGGTATTATATTAATGCTATAGCCAGTCACAACAATGTAAGGCTAGACACGTGGCAACGCATCATCGATTTCAAGGTTTTTCTTCGAGACAAAAGCGCGCAAAATTTATCGCTGGACCAAGGCATTTTCGTCTGCCAGGGTTCCTGGGAATTTTCCTGAAAGCTCATGAAGGACTTGGATCCGGCGCCCAGCATGATGAAAAACGGGCCGCATGAAACCCGACGAAGCCCTGGATTTCAATAGAAGCAAAAAAGGCAAGAAGCTATGGATAGTAAGCTTTGTTATGCAAATGCAGACACACCAACACCCGGTCACGCTTGGCGCCGGTTATCCGATGCCGAGCGGCTAGCCCTAGTCAACAGTGCCGTGAGCGCCAAAAGCGTTTCCTTAAACAAGATTATCGTGATCGCGGAAGCAAAGCTGGATGGGCAGGTGATCGTCAATCTGCTCGAACCCGTTCCCGCAAACGAACGCGGAACCTTATTACTCGACCTTGAGGCATTCCTGAAGGAATCGATTGGCCCAGGACTCGTCGTTTGGCTCGAACCGCTGGGAGATCGCAACTCGCTGCGAAATCTACGCGGCATTGAAGTAAAAGCATGAGCGAGGCAGTTCAAACGCCCGAAGGCGCGTTGATTCTCGACTCCCATAAGCTTTCCTATCACACGGACCGAGTTGAAGCATGGGAAGCAGGGGAGCGCATAGCCCCTGTCGGTGTCGATATGTCTCTTACCCGCGCATGCGGGGCCATGTGCTCATTCTGCTATGCCATGATGCAGGAATCACAGGCGCGTAGCAGCATCAAGACTACCCACGCGCTCAATCTGCTCGATGATTTTGCCGCCATCGGCATACGCAGCGTTTCGCTTGTTTCGGATGGGGAAAGCACATTATCAAATGCGTATGTGCCTTTCATTCAACATGCCGCGAAGCTGGGGATCGATGTTGGGAACGCGACGAATGGATGGGAATGGGAACCGGAGAAGATTGAACAGGTGTTACCATATCTTACCTGGGTACGTTTCACAGTCGCCGCGGGTAGGCCGGATAGCTATGCGAATATTATGTACAAAGGGCCGGAGCATACCAAGGTTTTTGACCGGGCAATGGAACATATTCGATACGCCGTAGACTTGAAGAGACGCAATCGTTTGCCAGTCACACTCGGCATCCAAATGGTTCTGATGCCGCATTTGAAAAACGAGATCATTCCATTCGCGCAACTGGGCCTTGACCTAGGTGTTGACTATGCCGTGATCAAGCACTGCTCGGACGACGAACAGCATACGCTGGGTATTGATTACAGCCAGTATGAAAGCCTTCATGACTTGCTGATTCAGGCAGAGTCCATGAGTAACGAACAAACCAAA
>JAIOJO010000295.1 GCA_019911985.1 Sulfuricellaceae bacterium
GATTTATGGTAACCCAAAAGTTACCACCGTGCAAGGTTGGTCAACCCAACTTCCTCGCTAGATCCTCCTTTGCCTATGCCAAGAGCCTTTCCGTATTCGCCGGGGCGGGTAGTGTACAGACCGGGACGATCCAACAAGGGCAAACCGGGGCCGGGGATGGACAATGGGCGGCGGGCATTAATACCGACGATGGCAAGCTCTGGCTGTATCACGGCGGCAATTTCCAGGCTTTCGACAACTATTGGGTGTACTTGAAGGATGCGCAAAGCAAAGGGTTTTGAGTGAGGGTAATATGGCTTACTTTTGCCTTTAATCTGTCGGTCGTTGTCGATGTGTCGCAATACAGATGTATTACGACACGGCAGTCTTGCGGGCTAGATTGGCTCGGGTTATACTTTTATATAACTCAAACCGCACGGAGGTGCATCATGCACACAACCAATCTGCGCAAGGTCGGCGGCTCGGTTATGCTGGCCGTCCCGCCAGCCTTTCTCGATCAACTGCATCTGCAAGCCGGTGCGACCGTCGGCCTGTCCGTCGATCACGGCTGCCTGGTGGTCAATCCCAGCCCGCGACCGCGCTACACGCTCGCGGAGTTGCTGGCAGCCTCTGATTATTCGCAGCCGCAATCGGCCGAGGAACGTGAATGGGTCGATGCACCTGCTGTCGGTGGCGAGTTGCTATGAGGCGAGGCGACATTTACATGGTGTCGCTTGATCCGACCGCAGGGCATGAGCAAAGCGGCAGCCGCCCCGTCTTGGTCGTGTCGCCGGTCGAGTTCAACGAGGCGACCAAGCTGCCGGTGATTTGCCCGATCACGAGCGGCGGCGATTTTGCCCGGCGTATTGGGTTCGCTGTTCCCATCACAGGCATCAAGACCACCGGCGTCGTTCGGTGCGATCAGCCGCGCGTGTTCGACCTATCCGCTCGCAACGCCCGCAAAGTGGACACTTTGCCAACGCCGATCATGGACGAAGTGCTGGCGAAGGTCGCCACGCTCTTCGAGTAAGGGGCTGTAAGCCGGAATCGGTCAAAACCCGATGCCCTTATAAGCGCATCTTGTGTCATGCGGAATACCCTACCACCTCCAATAGAGCGGGGAAGTCCCTGGAGTATCTCTAGGGCCTTGCTAGAGAGAGGAACAGACCGCTTATCACCGTTCTTGGTATCCAACAGCACGGCGACCTTCTTTTTCGTGTCCACGCGCGCCCATTCGAGGCCCAATATTTCCGATTGGCGCATGGCGGTTTCGAGAGCGAATTGCACGATGGAGATAGCGTAGAAATTACGACATACCTCTTGCATGCCCTTCAGGAGGTACTCTTCCTCGTTCGGCTCCAGCCGTCGATCGCGCTGATTACTGCCAGCCGGGAGCTTTATGGCTTTGCAGGGGTTCGAGAGGGTTTCAACTCCCCATTCCTTCCGGGCAATCTCGAAAACAGAAGAGAGGAGGGCAATCTCCAGGCGGACACTGTTCTCGGCTAGGCCGCGTTTGCGCTCAGCATCGCGGAACTCGGCTATGTCCTTGCCGCGAATATCGGCTATCGGCCTTTTGCTGAGTGGGCGAGCCTGCCAACGACGGATGCGATCTCGCTCTCGATTGGCCCCTTTTTTCCTAGGGGTGACTTCAGCCAAGTAGCGCTCCAGGGCGGCGGAAAGGGTGAATTGAGCCGATTCCTTTTTTTTCACGCGGGCCTCAAGCACGCGCTTAAAGTCGGGGTCTAGTGCCTTGGACACGCGTTTCATATCCCGAAATGCGCGCGCTTCGTCTAGGGTGTCGAAAGTTTCTATTATGCTGTGCCCGGATACCTGCATTTTGACTTGGAAGCTGTAAGGGCCACGCTTATAAATATTCTTCTCGACCTGCTTTTCCATCGCCTGTTCCTAGATTAAATATTTCCCAAATCTTCCCCGTAATTTAATTTTTAGTCAATAAATATATTATTAAACAATACGTTATTATATATTACGAATAGACTTAAAATCCCGCCGTTTCAAGCGGCGGCGCGACGACTCGCATTAACCCACGGCGGCGGCGCAGGCCAGTCCGCTGCGCACGGCGCCTTCCAGCGTGGCGGGATATTCGCCGGCGGTATAGTCTCCGGCGAGGAAGAAATTCCGCAGCGGCGTGAGGTGTGAGGGGCGCGGTAAATCGACGCCGCAGGAGAAAGTGGCGCGTTTTTCGGCTATGGTTTTGTGCCACATCGCTGGCGGCATAGGGCGGCCGAGCAAGGTGCCGATTTCCTCGTGTATCGTCCGGGCGATCTCGCCGTTCTCCATGCGCTCGTGCCGGCCGGGGCCGCTGACGACCGCCGCCAACAGGCCGTTCTGGCCACTTATTCTGCCCTGGTCGAATAGCCATTGGCCGAGCCCGCCGGCCATTCCCAGCATCGGGTGGCTTAGGCCGGTTCCGGCCGGGTATTGCAGGTATACGGTGTAGATCGGCTGGTAGGCGAAGTTCTCGACTTGGCCGGCCCACGGCTGCAGGGCTGGGAGGCCGGCGAGCAGCGGGGCGAGGCGCTGGGGCGCTACGGCTACGATGACGTGGCTGAAACACTCCGCTTCGTCCGCCGTGGCCAGGCGGTAGCCCGCGTCCGCTTCCGTCAGCGAGCGGACCGTTTGTCCTAACTTCACGCGGCCGCCACGGCAACTCACGTAGGCGGCGGCGGGGAGGGGGAATAGTTCGCCTAGGCCCACTTGGGGAAAGTACAGGTCGCTGGCCGAACGCGGCCCGGCCAGGCTGTCGCGCAATACGTTGACGAAAATCCGGGCCGAAGCGATCTCTGGCGGCGTGTTGAGCGCCGCGAGGCAAAGCGGTTGCCATAAATGACGGTAGAGCGCGCCGTTTTGCCCATGCCGCGCCAGCAGCGCGTCCACGCTGCAATCCCGGTCCAGCCGGAATCCGCATTGTTGCAGCGTCCGCATGAAGCGCGCGGCGGCAAAGCCTTGCGCGTAGCTCAGGCCCCGCGCCGTGAACAAGGCGGCCGCCAAGTGCAAGGGGGCGGGCAAGCGCGGCGCGGACAGGGAGAATAGGCCGGGCGTCGTCAGGTTCAGCGGATGCGACAGCAGCGGCGGCGTGCCCGCATGTACTTGGCGTATCAGGCGCAGCGTGTCGCGGTAGGCTCCGAGCAGCAGGTGCTGGCCGTTGTCCAGGCGGGCGCCGCGATAGTCCAGGCTACGGGCTCGTCCGCCCAAGTGGCGTGCGCTTTCGTAGACGGTAACCGGGATGCTCCGCTCGGCCAGCGCAACCGCCGCGGCCATGCCGGCGTAACCGCCGCCGATGATGGCGATGTGCCGGGGTGCCGGGCTATCCGCCATTCGGTTTCGCGGGGCAGGCGTCCCAGGCCGCGGTTTTCCAGGCGAGCCAAAGCTTGCGCAAAGGCGTCAGAGAAATACGCCGGTCCAGTACGCGATAAGCGTCGCGGCGGATTTCTTCCAATAGCGCGCGGTAGATCGCCGCCATGATGAGTCCGGTTTTTTGCGCCTTGCAGTCCTCTTGCGGCAGCGCCGCATAGGCCTGGGCGTAAATATCCAAGGCCCGCTCGGCCTGGAACGCCATCAAGCGCTGAAAATTTTCCGTGTAGCGCCCTGCCAGGATGTCCGCTTCGCCGACGCCGAAGCGCTGCAGTTCGTCCTGGGGTAAGTAAATCCGGTTGCGGCGCGCATCCTCGCCGACGTCGCGGATGATGTTGGTGAGTTGGAAGGCCAGGCCCAGTTGGTGGGCGTATTTCAGGGTTTCGCGCCGCCGGTAGCCGAAAATGCCGGCGGCCATTTCGCCCACCACGCTCGCCACGCGATAGCAGTAAAGATGCAGCGATTTGAAGTCGGGGTAGCGGTTGAACTCCAAGTCCATCGCCATGCCGTCGATGATTTCATGGAACAGTTCGGGCGCCAGTCCGAATTCGGCCACGGCGGGCGCTAGCGCCAATCCAACCGGGTGCTGCGGAGCGCCGCGAAAGACCGCGTCGATTTCCTGGCGCCACCAGGCCAGCTTGGTGCGGGCGATAGCCGGGTCGCGGCATTCGTCCACGACGTCGTCCACTTCGCGGCAGAAAGCGTAGAGCGCGGTGATGGCGCGGCGCCGGTGGGGCGGCAGGAATAAAAAGCTGTAATAGAAGCTGGAGCCGCTGCGCGCCGCTTTGTCTTGGCAGTAGAGATCGGGGTTCATCCGGTTCTCCTCATTAC
>JAIOJO010000029.1 GCA_019911985.1 Sulfuricellaceae bacterium
CGTCCGCAAGACGGCTCCTTCCTGTTCCAGCGCGGCCCGCTGTTTCACAATCTGGTGCTGGCCGACGAAGTGAACCGGGCGCCGGCCAAGGTGCAGTCGGCACTGCTGGAAGCCATGGCGGAACGGCAGATCACCGTCGGCTCCACGACTTACCCGCTGCCGAAACTGTTTCTCGTCATGGCCACCCAGAACCCGATCGAGCAGGAAGGAACCTACCCGCTGCCGGAAGCCCAGCTCGACCGCTTTCTGCTGCACGTGAAGGTAGGCTACCCCTCCGCCGAGGCGGAGCGGCAGATCCTGCAGCTCGCCCGCAACGAAGCCTCGCGGCAAATCCGCAACACGCCGCCGGAGGCGCCCAAACTGAGCCAGGAAACCCTGTTGGCCGCGCGCCAGGAGGTGCTGGACATCTACATGAGCGACAATCTGGAGCGCTACCTGGTCGAGATCGTGCTGGCCACGCGCAACCCCTCGCCTTACAACGCCACGCTCGGCAGTTGGGTACAATGGGGCGCCAGCCCGCGCGCCACCATCGCCCTCGACCGCTGCGCCCGCGCCCACGCCTGGCTGGCGGGGCGCAACTACGTGGGGCCGGAAGACATACAAGCCATGGCCTTCGACGTGCTGCGCCACCGCGTGCTGCTGAGCTACGAGGCGGAAGCCGAGGGCCATACCCCGGACCACTTCATCAAGACGCTGATCAATCTCATCCCGGTACCATGATCGCCCCGTTTCGGAGCCGCGCCTCATCGGCCTCGGTCCCCGCGCCGGCTGCGGACGACGGCGTGGTGCGCATCGGCTTGCCGGCGCTGATCGCCCAGCACCACGCCGCCGAATCGCTGCAACTCAAACCGGGGCAAATCCGCGCACTGGGCAGCGGGGTCTACCGCTCGCCGTTCAAGGGCCGCGGCATGGAGTTCGACGAAGTGCGCCCCTACATGCAGGGCGACGACGTGCGCATTCTCGACTGGCGCGTGACGGCCCGCACCGGGCGCCCGCACACCAAGCTGTTCCGCGAGGAGCGCGAGCGCGCGGTGCTGCTCTGGCTCGACCTGCGCGCCGCCATGTTCTTCGCCACCCAGGGCGCGTTCAAGGCGGTGCGCGCGGCCCAGGCCGCGGCGCTGCTGGGATGGTGCGCGGTGCGCCAGGGAGACCGCCTCGGCGCCCTGCTGTTCTCCGAGGAATCGCATATCGAACTGCGCCCCAAGCGCGGCAAGCCGCCCTTGCTGCATTTGCTGAGCCGCATCGCCGAGCATCCGGCTTGGCAAACGCGCGCGCCGGGCCTCGACGCAAAAGCCGACGCCGAGGCCTTGAACCTGTCACTGGCCCGGCTGCGCCGGGTGGCGCAGCCGGGCAGCCTGATCGTGCTGTTGAGCGACTTCGCCCACCTCGACGGCCAAGGGAGCGCGCACCTGGGCCAGTTGGCCCGCCACAACGACATCGTCCTCGCCGACATCCACGACCCGCTGGAAGCCGAGCTTCCGCCCCCCGGCCGCTACCGGGTCGGCGACGGCCGGGATTTCCTCGCGCTGGCGACGGAAAACCCGCAATTGCGCGAACGCTACCGCCTGCGCTTTATCGCGCAACAAGCCGAACTGCGGCAGCTCTGCCGCCGCCACGGCATGACCTTATTGCCTCTCGGCACCGCGGACGACCCCCTGGCGGCGCTGCAACAAGGGCTGGGGGTACGCGCATGAACCCGGCCCTGAGCCAGTTGCGGGATATCCACTTGCCCGCGCCGGTTTCCTGGTGGCCGCCCGCGCCGGGATGGTGGCTGCTGGCCGCCATCGCGCTGCTGGCGGCGCTCGGGTTCTATGTCCGGCACCGCCTGCGGCGCCGCAACCGCTGGCGCCGCCTCGCCTTGAGTGAGCTCGCCAGGCTGCGCCGAATCCATGCCGCCCAGCCGTCCGCGGCGCCACTCGGCGAACTCTCGGTACTGCTGCGCCGGGTGGCGGTCAGCCGCTTTCCGCGCGAAGAAGTGGCGGCGCTCAGCGGAGCCGATTGGCTCGCTTTTCTCGACCGCGGCCTGGACGGCGGCACCCCGTTCCAGTCGGAGAGCGGGCGCCTGCTGGCCGTTTCGCCGTATGTCCCGGACGCGGCCATCGACGAGCCGGCGCTGCTGGCTTTATTCGACTTGGCCGAACGCTGGCTGAAAAAACTCCCGGCGGGCGCTAAAAAATGATCCATTTCCAATGGCCCTGGCTCTTCCTCGCCTTGCCGCTGCCGCTGTTGCTGCGCCTACTGCTACCCCGCGCCGACGAAGTCAAGGAAGCGGCGCTACGCGTTCCCAGCCTGGCCCCTTTCGCCCTCGAAGGCGGCTTGAATCCGGGCCGACGGACGCGGCGGCGCGGCCTGCTCTGGCTCGGCTTCCTGGCATGGCTGCTGCTGGTGAGCGCCGCGGCGCGGCCGGTGTGGTTCGGCGACCCCGTCGAGCTGCCGGTCAACGGACGCGACCTGATGCTGGCGGTAGACCTCTCCGGCAGCATGCAAACCGAGGATTTCGTCCTCGGCGGCCGGCAAGTCAGCCGCCTGGACGCGATAAAATCGATAGCCGGCGACTTTATAAAAAAACGCGCCGGCGACCGCCTCGGACTCATCCTGTTCGGCAGCGAGGCCTATCTGCAAACCCCGCTGACATTCGACCGCGCCACCGTCAACGACATGCTGCAAGAAGCCGCCATCGGGCTGGCGGGCGAGCAGACGGCCATCGGCGACGCCATCGGCTTGGCGATCAAGCGATTCAAGCAACACCGGCAGGGTAACAGGGTTCTGATCCTGCTCACCGACGGCGTCAGCAACGCGGGCGAAGTGGCGCCGCTCAAGGCGGCGGAACTGGCGGCCAAGGAAGGCGTGACGATTTACACGATAGGCATAGGCGCCGACGAAATGCTCGTCCCCACGCTGTTCGGCACGCAGCGCGTCAACACCTCCGGCGACCTCGACGAAAAAACCCTGCGCGGCATTGCCGCGGCGACCGGCGGGCGCTATTTCCGCGCCCGCGACAGCGAGCAATTGAATCAAATTTACGCGCTGTTGGATAAATTGCAGCCGGTCGATCAAGACCGGCAAACCTTCCGCCCCCACAAAGAACTGTTCTTCTGGCCGCTGGCCGTCAGCCTGCTGCTGGCCGCGCTGCTGCTGGCGGCAAATTTGAGAAGGAGATGACATGGCGGAAGCGATTTCGGCATTCCACTTTCTGCGCCCGCTCTGGCTGATCGCCCTGCTCCCGCTGGCCGCGGCGCTCTGGCTGATGTGGCGGCGTCGCCTGGCCAGCCGCAGTTGGCGCAGCGTGGTCGACCCGCGCCTGCTGGCGCACTTGCTGATCGGCGAAAACGCCCGGCAAGGCCCGTGGACGCTATTCGCGGTCGGCCTCGGCGGCCTGCTGGCGATCCTCGCGCTGGCCGGGCCGGCATGGCAAAAACTGGAGCAGCCGGTATTTCGCCAACAGTCGGCGCTGGTGGTGCTGCTCGACCTGTCCCGCTCGATGGGCGCCGCCGACGTCAAACCCAGCCGGCTGCTGCGGGCGCAACTGAAATTGCGCGACATCCTCAGGCAGCGAAAGGAAGGCGAAACCGCGCTGATCGTCTACGCCGCCACCCCCTTCACGGTCAGCCCGCTCACCTCCGACGCCCACACCATCGCCAGCCAGCTCGACAGCCTGAGCACCGACCTGATGCCGGCTCAAGGCTCACGCCCCGACCGCGCGATAGGCTTGGCGGAAAAGCTCCTGAAGCAGGCGGGCGCCAGCCACGGCGGCGTGCTGATGATAAGCGACGGCATCGGCGGCACGCCGCCGGATGCGCTCAAGGAAGCCGTCGGCCGCTTGGTGGCGGCAGGGCACCGGCTCTCGGTGCTGGGCGTGGGCACCCCGGAAGGCGCGCCGATTCCCGACCCCCACGGCGGATTTTTCAAGGACGGCAGCGGCGCGATAGTGCTGCCCAAGCTCGACGACGCCGGGCTGGAAGCGCTGGCCCGCCAGGGCCACGGCGCCTACCGCCGCCTCAGCGCCGACGACAGCGATTTCCACGCCTTGCTC